>CADCDV010000008.1 GCA_902800255.1 uncultured Erysipelotrichaceae bacterium
CGTATACGATATGCGGGTGCCATCATAGATGGTGCAGTCGACGAAGGCGATGTTCTCACCATCTTCTTCCGGGGCATATTCAGCGAACTCTTCTCTGAATTCAGCGAGGAGGTCACGCATGTACTTGCCATATGTCTCTTCTTTTGCCATGTCATTGTCATTGGTATCGGATTCGCCCTGGTGCCAAAGCCATGCTTTTATTTCTGGGTGGAAGCCAGCATCTTCGATTAATTTGAGGTTATTGTGGACGAACTCTTTGGTCTCGGTCCAAAGCTCACCTTCTTCACCGTTATTGTCATCAGCGACCATCCAGTGCTTTTTCGAACCGTTTTGGATTCTAAAAGAAGAGCCAGAGAAAGCGGACTTGATGAGATAGACAGGTTTCTCTTCTGTTCCGATTTCGTTGGTGTGAAGGACGTTTCCTAAGCCGATCTCTGGTCCCATGGCGACGTCTTTCTGCCCCATGCCGACTTTGAGATTAAGGAATTTGCCTGCCATCTTATCGGTTGTGTTTGAGGCGTGCGCATTAGCAGCTGGGTTGCCACCGCCATAAGGATAATATCCGCGGTATGAGCACTGGATATCTGGCATGCCATCGAAGAATAAATCTGCATCGATTGGATCATGTCCTTCTCCTTCGAGCTCAGTGCAGGCGTTTCTAAGCCAGCCTTGTCCGTTGTCATAGTAGGTGCTTCCTTCCATGTTGGACTGGCCAGACATGACGATGACTTGGACCTTAAGTGGATCTTCTTCCTCAACGCTTGTTGCCGGAGCGGATGAATTGTTCGCTGGAGTCGTGCATCCGCATAAGGCAAAAGCCATGAGTAAAGATGTGAGTGATAATGATTTCTTCATAGAGTGGTTCCTCTTTTCATAGAAAACTTTACCAAGGAAGCGCTTTCAAATAAAGGGACAGTTTTTCTCTTTTCCTATGACATTCTTGGCGTTTTTTTATTAGAAAAAATAAAAACGCTATGATAACCGTGCAAAGAACTTAGGGATATCATCGGAATCGAGGATTTGGAAGAAGGCGTTAAGCAGTTCAACAAATGGCTTAAGAACGACGCCAATATGAAGCGACTTTTAGGTGTTTTCCCTTTTCTGATAACAGGCTAATTGGATGTCTGTGGTGTGATGCTGTAATTGATGTTGAATCCCTGATAAGCGAAATACCAATTCAAGGTATGTTTTCCCTCGGGGATATATTTGTCCGTGGCAGGTTTGTTTTGCATGCGGAATTTCAAGGCATATTCGCCAGTCTCAGCGTTTTCGTAACTGTAATCATAACGAATAACGCAATCCTTGAAAATCAACGAATCATGGACATCCGATGTCACTTTTAAGTACATTCCCTTGAAGAGACGGTCTTTGTTTTTCCTTTGGACCTTGTATTTCAGGAAATAATCGCGATCGATCTCAAAAGGGTAATAGTCGATCTCATCGTGAGATAGGGCAACAGGCGTGTCGTCAGCCGTGTAAATGCCTTTGAAGTTCATCCCTTCTATTCCGTAGATGTTATCCCACTCAAAGTAGCAGCCTTTCTCCTCGCTCCACCTGAGATGGCCACGGTCGACTTCAAAGTATTCGGTATCCACATAAACCTGGACATAAGGCAGAAAGACCAATCTATCGTCGATAACCTCGAAAGTGTAGTCATACAAGCCATAATGACCGTCTTTCTCGGCGCTCATATCGTATTGAGTGAAGAGCCTTTTCGCATTCTTCACATCATAAACGACGAAAGTCCACCGAATGTACCAAAGAAGAAAAAGATCATCCTCTAAATGGAGATCCTCCAAAAAGATTAGTTCTCTATATCCATCTCCATTGATGTCACAAGCAATGTAAGAGCTCGTCACAGTCTCTTCAGCAATCAGCGTATCACCATAACTGAGACTTGGCGAGCGGCTAGAGAGATTGATATTGGAGGTGACGAAAGCGCCCTCAAACTCAGGAAGAGTAAATCTAAAGTAACGATCATTGACCACTTCTTTTTTGATCAACTCTGCCTTAGGCTCCTCTATCTCTGAAGAAGATGCTTCTATGAGAGACGATGTCTCAGGGTTTGGAGGAACGCATGCTGAAAGCGCGGAAATCGCCAGCAAAAACAATATAAACGTGTTCTTTTTCATAGGAAACCACCACCGTGTTTATAAAATACTAACCTCTCAGGACCTTCGAATAAAAGGAGAATCCGTGAAATCCAAAATATAAAGCGAAGTCGTGCAAGTCGAAATCGGCGATGTCGCTCGTGGAGAATTCGATGACATATTTCCCGGTTTGAGGATCGCAGCTTCTCTCCAAGACGTAAAAAGTCGGCGTTTGGGATTTATTTGAGTCCCATTCCATGCTTAGGAATCCTGGGTCTAAGTACTTGGTGAAATCATCGCGCACTACGGTTATTTCCATTTGGTAAGAGGTGTCTTTATCGAAAGAGTAAAGATCGATTTCTTCACCATCGTCTTTGCGACCTCCATCCAAATGAAGCTTAGTGTGTCCGTTCGCCGTGTAAACGCCTTCGAGGACGACGCTTCTGACATCGAAAAGGTTTTCCCACTCTATGGAGCAGTTATTCCCCTCACTCCACTTGAAGCGACCATAATCGACAACGTCATTTTCTCTGTTTCCGCCATTAAGGACCCTTAAGACCAATCGGTCATCTCTGATGGAAAAATCGAAATTTTTATACTTTGTATAATAACCATATTTATCCATGGTCATATTGTTCTGATCGAAGAGTCTTTTGGCATTCTTGACATCATAAACGACGGCATGAAAGGAAGGATCAAGAACCGTTCTCTCTTTGAAAATCAGTTCTCTATATCCGTCTCCGTTGATGTCAGAGGCAAAATACCCCGAGGCCCCTTCGCTGATGAGCGTGTCACCATAGCTGAGACTTGGCAAACGGCTGCTGATCTGGATGTTGGAAGAGACAAAAGCCTCCTTAAACTCCGGAAGATAGAATCTGTAGTATGAATCATTGATCACTTGGGCCGCAATACGCTCATCCTTAGGCCCCTCTTTTTGGGAAGAAGTCTCTTGGACCGATGATGTATTCGCTGGGGTTGTGCATCCGCATAAAGCAAAAGCCATCAGTAAAGATGTGAGCGATAATAATTTTTTCATAGAGTCGTTCCTCTTTTCGTAGAAAAGTTTAGCAAGGAAGCGCTTTCAAATAAAGGGACAGTTTTTTCTCTTTTCCTATGACATTCTTGGCGTTTTTTTATTAAAAGAAATAAAAAGGGTATAATTAGAGACATGAAGAAATTCTTCCGAACCATCACCTCACCGAAGCTTTTATTCGCTCTTCTTATCATCCTTGAGATATTCCTCATCGTCGGAGGATATATCTTCCTTGATTCCTATCTCGCCGTCGTTCTTGAAAGCGAGGCCGAGAACGCCGAAAACCTTGCTGACTTCATCAAAATCCTCGTCATCCTCATCTTCAGGGTCGCTTTATCGATCGTCGCCTTAGTGGTCTTCTTCAAGATCATCAACCGCGAAGAGAACCCTGAATACAAGATCCCTTGGATCACCTTCCTTTTCCTCTTCCCTGCCATCACCCTCACTTTCTATTTCGTTTTTGTGCGTGTGAAGATGAGAAAGAAAGACAGGAAGATCGTCGTCCCAACCCTTAAGTACCTTGATGGAAAGGCTAAGGAACATGCGCATATCGAAAAGGCTAACGAAGAAGAAATAGAGCCGAATTGCCGGGGAATTTTCCATTATCTCCATGAAACGACGAGACTTTTCACCTCAAAGAACAACCGTCTCACCTACTTCAAAAACGGCGAGGAATTCTTCCCTGCCTTCATTGAAGACCTTAAGAAAGCGAAGAGATTCATCTTCCTAGAGTTCTTCATCATCGCGGAAGGAAAATGGTACAAGAAGACCCTTGAGGTTTTGAAAGAGAAAGCCAAAGAAGGCGTCGATGTCAGGATCATCTTTGATGACATCGGCTGCAATAGAACGATACCGGGCAACTTCGTCCATAAGCTAAGGAAATACGGAATCACCGCCTATCCTTTCCATCCGATCACCCCAATCCTCTCTAACCTTATCAACAACCGTGACCACCGCAAAATCGTCATCATCGACCACCAGATCGGATATACGGGCGGCATGAACCTCGCGGATGAATACGCGAATGACAAAAAGAGATTCGGCTACTGGAAAGACACGATGATCAAAATCGAAGGCGAAGGCATCAAAGACCTGATTGTCACCTTCCTTCAAAACCATGACTTATGCACACACGAGATAACCGATTATTCCTTATTCACCAAAGGTGATGATTATCCTCACTATAAAGACAAAGGAAGCGCCTTCTTCTTTGGCGACACTCCTGGGCCATATGACGACAATGAACAAGTTGGCGAGCAGAATTACATCAACATGCTTAACGCGGCGACAAAGAGGGTCGATATCTCAACCCCTTACCTTATTTGCACCTATCCGCTTATAAGAGCGCTTCAAGGCGCAGCTAAGCGTGGCGTCGAAGTCAATCTCATCGTCCCAGGCATTCCTGATAAGAAGATCGTCTACTGGATGGCTAAGTGCCAGTTCCACCTCTATCTTGAAGCAGGTATCCATGTTTATACATACACCCCTGGCTTCAACCATCAGAAAGGTATGCTTGTTGATGATAAAATCGCCTCTGTTGGCACGATCAACTTCGATTTTAGGTCTTTGACCCACCACTTCGAGGATGCGATGGTGATTTATGACGCACCATGCTTGAAAGATATCAAAAAAGACTTCGAGGAGATGATAAGCGTCTCCAAGGAAGTCCCTGTCGATTTCAAGGCGAATGCTTTCCAAAGATTCGTCTCTGGAGTCTTTAAGATCTTCCGCGTTCTCTTGTAACTTCCTTACATTGTTGCCAAATATTTAGATGGCAGGTTAAAATATAGAAGAGTCCTCACAAGCACTTGGGTTAATAGCTTAGGGAGAGGCTCTTTTTATTACTATAAGTCGCTCATATCAGGCATATTCACTTTGTAAAAATCGAGTTATAATAAGACCATAAGAACGGAGTCCTCGCGAGCACTTTAATGGAATTAGCGCGTAGAGGCTCTTTTTATTTTACTAGCCAGGCCAATAAGGATAATAAGAGACAAATCAGAGCGATCTTAAGAAGGCTTGCGTCTTCTTTTTGAAGGTCTTTCATTGGACATCACCTCGCTTTCTGTGCTGAGATTGCGAGGGCCCGTTCCGAGTTTTAACGGCTTTGCTTTGCCACTTTATATATAGTGGCGATTTTCTCTTTTTTCAGAAAAACACAAAAAAAGCGCCTCCCCTTTTGAGGGAAGCGCTATATAGGAGCGATTTACTTAGTCAAGAAGGTTGTTATCAAGGATGACTTTCGCATAGCCCATTCCTAAGCGGAGGGAGCTCTTGACGTTGTAATGCATGTTGTCACCACCAGGAGTGCCTGGCTTAAGCTCGTTCTCAGCGGTTGGCTCTTCGTTAGCGTAAATATCAACGATGTAGTTGTTGTCCGCGCTGTCAGCGAATTCCTGTTTGACCGCGTTCATGTCTTTGGAGGTCTGGGCGCCCCAAGCGGTGCCGCTTCCCTGATAGATCATGCCGTCGACGAAGGCGATGTTCTCGCCATCTTCTTCTTTGGCGTATGGAGCGAAGTCGGTTCTGAAGAGTTCGACCATATCACCAAGGCGCTGCTTGTATTTGGCGATCTTCTCGGTCGCGGAATCACTTTCGCCTTGATGCCATAACCAGCCTTTGATGACAGGTTTCCAGCCAGCATCTTCGATGAGCTTAAGGTTATTCTCGATGAATGGCTTGCAGAAAGTGTGATACAGGTTGATCTCTGGCCAATTGCCTTCTGCATCTTTGACTGGCCAGTTGTACTGGGTGTTTTGTTCGAATCCACTGCCACCGGAGGCCATCTTGATGAAATAGATTGGCTTTTCGGCGGTCGCTTCGTCTTTTAAGGCGTAAGCCATACCGAGCTCTGGGCCCATCTTGGAGGAGTTAAGGCCTAAGCCGGTCTTGGTAGGGACGAATTCACCTTTGAATCTTTCGGTTTTGTTCGTGCTATTGACCTGGGTGTTGGTGTCGAGTTTGTTATGATCAAGCTGACCATATCCAGCGCAATAAAGGGAGGTCTGGACGGATTCGACGCCGGTTTCGGTGAGGATCTCAGGATCTTCTAAGCCCATCTCTTCGAAAGCCTGGGCGATGAGGTCGGTTGAACCACTCTTGAAGGAAGTGTTTCCTTCCATGTTGGATTGGCCAGAGAGAACGAAGACGGAAACGGCGTTTGGGTCTTCCTCTGGTTCACTTGACTCTGGGGCTTTTGAGGAGGTGGCTGGGGTATTGCCACAAGAGGCTAACGCCATCATGAAAAGAAGCGAGGATAAAGAGACTAGTTTGTTAAAGCGTTTCATATTTTCTCCTTAATCGAAAAAATTGCTTTTCGTTATTTTAATTAAAACGTATACGTTTAACAAGATTCTTAAAGAATCGTGATGACTCTTCCTTATTTGCCAGCAGCCTTTCTATGGCCTAAATGACATAACACTATGAAATTGACGAGGAGAATCGTTAGGCACCCAAAGGCGTATACGAAGTTGACGAAAAAAGCGAAAAAGTAAAAGCCAAGGCCGGAAAAGTAAAGAAAGATATACGAAGGAATGAGGATGACTAACAAAATTACCTCCAGCATCCCCCACTTCCTAGGGCGATCAGAACCATATTCACTGATTTTGAAGTCGACGTTCATCAAAACAAGGCTAAGGAAGAAAAAGATGAGCGGAGCACAGTTAAAGAGAAGGAAACGACCGTGTTCGTCCCAATTTTGTATGCCATAGAAGAATGGCGGAGCGGCCATGATGATCACGCATACCAAACACACAAAGAAATGGAAAATGGACTTATGAAGATTTTGCTTTTTTGTAGCGGCTTCATCCATGCACGGTTTCCTCCGTCAAGTTCTTTTCGTTAGGGTTTTGTAGGGACTTTTTATGGTTATCGATGCTTCTTTTGGCTGCTAAGAGGGAACACATAAGGAAATCGAATAGAGCGAGCATCCCCGCAAACCAGGCAAAGGTCAAATGGCTCCAATCGAGTTTCCAGAAGACAACGAGCCCTCCTGCCATGAAGCCAATGACGATGAGGAATAAGGAGAGGAGGATGAGAACGATCCAGATGATTGGGAAACGGACGATGCTAAGCGCCTTCCCAAAGTGATGGTTCGCAAAATATAGACTAACGGCAAAGATAAGAAGAGGGATGAGAATATTGATCACGAAGTTCCAGAAATTCCTATCGTCGTACCAATAATAATGAATCCCGCCTATCGCGAAATAAGGAAGGGTGATATAGGTCGCCATCCAAAAAGAGACGACGAATAGCAGCATCGAATATAGAAGGTTAAGTCTAGGATCCTTCGTTTTCTTCTTTTCTTTATTTGTCACGAGAAAATGCTAGCAAAATCGGGTAAGCAAAAACAAGACAATCGTTAGAAGAGAAGGACGTTGCCGTTGGTGCATTTGACCATCGTCACTCCGCTATTCCTATACCAGTACTGGCCTTTTTCGATCGCATTCCATTCATCGACCGTTCCTAAGAAGGTGATGTCCGTTAGGGAAGAGCAATCCTCAAAGAGCCTCTCGCCAAATGAGGTGAGGCCGACATTAAAAGTGACTGAGGTTAAGGAAGTGCATTTTTTGAAGGTGTAACGTCCGATCGTGGTAATGGTTTCTGGGATTTCGACGGTCGTTAAGGAGCTGCAACCGCTGAAAGCCTGCTCACTTATTTCGGTAACGCCATAGCCTAAATCAAGGCTTGCTAGAGATGAGCAGCCAAGAAAGGCCCATGTGCCAATCTTCTCAATGTATTTGCCAACGGTGAATGAAGTAAGAGATGTGCAACTTTCGAAAGCGGATATCGGGATCTCAGTTACTCCAACAGGTAATTGTATCTCGTTTAAAGACGAGCAGCCCATGAAGGCAGCCGTATCAACGGAGAGCAAAGAATCTGGGAGAGGGATGGAAGTTAAAAGAGAGCAATCGTGGAAAGCGTATTCGACAATGGAAGTGACGCCATCAGGGATCGAAACGCTTCCCGCCTTTCCTTCTGGGCACATAATGAGTTCGGTTTTCTCTTTGTTATAGATAACACCATCAAATGAAGAAAGATGGGTGTTTCTTGCGTCTACTTCAAAAGCGGTCACGTTTTCGGCACGACTGAAAGCCGATCTGCCAATCGTAGCGACATTCTTTGGGATGCTGATGCTTCCATAAATGCCATCTAAGCCGTCGAAAGCGTGTTCGCCGATTGTCGTAAGCCCGCTTCCTAAGCTAAACGAAGTGACTTTATGACAGCCATAGAAAGCTTCCGTGCCGATTGAGATAACGCTATCAGGGATATTGATGTTCGTGAGGCTTTGGCAAAAGAAGAAAGCCGCATCGCCTATGGTTTTAAGATGATTTCCGAATGTGATTGTTTTGAGGTATTCACACATATAGAAAGCTTCGTTTTCTATTGTCTCGACCGTGTCAGAAATATAAAGGGATTTGGCATGAGAGTTCCCAAAGGCATCATAGCCAATTGATTTGACCCCTAGAGGAATCTCGATGGTTCCAAGTTGGCAACTCGTGAAAGCGTGGCTTCTGATTACCTCCAAGGTGCTTGGCAAGTATAGGCTAGTGACTTCGAGCATATTGAATGATGTGATTTCCAAAGGAGCCCTGATGATCTCAGTTAGATCTTTGGTATACAAAGCGCCATCATAAGTGCAGAAATACGGGCTAGCATCGCTAACTGTTATGGTTAAGTTATCGTGTGGGCCTATCGCATTATCACCGATGGTCTCCACCGTTTCCGAGATGAAGATCCATTGAAGCTTGAAACAAGCGGTAATGGCGTCAGCCTCAATCCTCTTCACTCCTTTTGGGATGTAGATGCTTGTTATTTTGCTGCACCACTGGAAACCACTGGCACGTATAGCGGTGACAGGATAGCCTTTGTATGTGGATGGTATGACGACATCGCCACTTATCTCTTCGCTTAAAGCGCCGACGGTATAACCTCGCTGACTATCATCGACAAGGAACTTCAGCTTATCTAGTGTTGGGGCGCCATGAGGGACGTCGGTCACTAGAGAAGATGGGAAGCTTAAAAATGACTCAGCGCTAGACGATGAATGAGCGCTAGACGATGAAGAATCTAAAGAGGAACTGTTTGAGGAATCTTGCGAGGAAACGCTACTTTCGCTAGAGACACTTTTCGCCAAAGGAGTCTCGCAAGAAGAGAGCGGCACCATAAGCGTCAGACCAAGGAGTGTCATGAATGTCTTTCTTCTCATAAGCACCGTTCTCTTACAAAAATGTTTCTCCCTTAGTATAAAACATTCTGAAAAAAAAAAGAATTATTTGCAAATTCTGCTATTTATTATCAAAACGTATGCATTTAAAGCAAATGAGAGGGGGTTTTGTTGGAGGTTTTAGAAAAAGTCGTATACATCGCGGCGGTGTCCGATTTTGATGACGAGTATCAAAAGAACATTGTCACGAATCTCACAAAGCATTCGATAATCGCCTATGCGATATCTCCATTGGCCTGCCCTATTGGCAACAAGAGGCTTCCCGCATGATCTAGGGTCGTCGGAATTCTCCAAATGCTTGGCGATCCACGAATCGATAAGTCGAATGGTTTGTTTGTCGAGTTTCTTTAATTGTTTGAGGGCTTCGTCGCTAAAACGTATTTCCCATTTGCTCATTTAAGCCCAAGCTCCTTACGAACCTCATCAAGAGAGTAAGAGACCGGATTATCGTCGTAGCGCTTTTTGGCGGCCTCATATTCGCGAAGATCGAATTCATCCTCAATTTTTTCGATGAGAGCGCGTTTCAAAGCATCAGAAAGCGATATGCCATGAATGGCACAATAACTCTTGATGAGGTTTGATTCCTCATCGGTCAAACGGACTGATGTAACAGACATAGCAATCCCTCCTTGACTACATTGTAGTCGTAATTAATCAATTATCAACCCCTCACATTCATATACTCAGAAAAAAGTACTTTTATTAATAAAGAGGCGATTGTTCTTTTTCGTCTGAACAAACAATCATCCATGATGCAATCTAGCAGGTTTATGAATAGCAAACTCAAAGCGGTATTACTCGCTATCCTTTGGTGTGTCATCATCCTTCTTTTCCCGGTTGCCTCTGGGGTGATTGCCGCCGTGTTTCATTTTGAGAAGATAGCGACCGTCATCTTGCAGGGAAGCCTCATGCTGCTCTCTTTGGCGGTGCCTGCCACCTTCTTGCTACTCAAGATTTGCATATTTTGCTTTTATTATCAAAAAGTAGAAAAAAA
>CADCDV010000009.1 GCA_902800255.1 uncultured Erysipelotrichaceae bacterium
CAGCTCGGTCACAATTCCAAATAATTCCCCAACGGTCTATCCGCCTTTCGCCTGCGCGATCATCGATAACATTCCTTTGTCCTCTTACCCAACCTTCTATAGAGAGGCTCTTAAGGCGTGTTTCCAAAATGGCGACATCGATTCAGCGAGAAAGATCGTCAAATTCCTTAACAAGAACCACAACCAAAAATACATCCCAGAAGAGACATATGATTTCTTAAAGAAAAATGGCAGCGAGGAAGAGACCGAGTCATTCCTTTTAGACGCTTTCTACGAATTCGATAGCGATTTCGATTCCTATCTCCGCTTAAGAAAGTATGTGAAGAAGGAGAGGTTCAAAGAGATTGCTAAGAAAATCTCTCCAGCTTTGGCGAACAAGTCTTTCCTTAACGCCGTCCTTCTTCGTGATGGCTCTTTGTTCCCTGAGCATATGCACGCTCTCTCGATCAAGAAGCTCTCCTGCAAAGAAGTCTATCTTTGCCGTGAAGATTTAGATGAAGAGACAAAGGACAAAGTCGCCAGTCTCATCAAGAGAAAACTCGTTGATCCAAAAGCCAAAACCAAAGAAGCGGTGGAAGACCTATTCTACGGACTTCTTTACCTTGATTACTCTCACGACTTCTCTTTGGATACGGCCATGTTTGAGCCATTCATCCTTAAGAGCGTCTCTTCAAATAACGAATATCGTTCCATCTGGCTATCAATAGCCTCACGTAACGACATGCTATCGAAAGCGGGCATCTACCCCTATGAGGTGAAACATGTTTCTCACTAAGGCAGGGCAAGTAGGAAAAGCGCTTTGTGCGGAATACAAAAAGAGCGAGGCAGTGGTGTCCGCCCTTAAACCTTTCGTGTCGGGTTCTTTTGGTATTGCTTTCTCTTACGACAAAGATAACGAAACGATCGTCTATGAAGCTTTCGCCAAAGACTCAACTCCAAACGAATCGCATTACGTCTACCTTGAAGTCCAAGGCGATGGAAGACCTCTTGAGCGCATGGATAAGAATTCTGTCTTGGTCGGTTTGCTCGCAGAACAGAAAGCTCTCTATATCTATCTCTTCGAAAAAGAGATGAGTTTATCTATGGGTGAGCTTACCGAAATCTATAAGCCAATCTCTCAATTTATTAAGCCAATCATGCCTCTTTCTTCCATGCAAATCGAAAAAAGAGCAAGGATTCGCAAGGATTTTTTGAATTTCATCAAGGTCGACGAGAAGAAAAAAGCCAAGGAAGAGGAAGCGGAAAGATACACTCCACTTGGAAAGATCCAGGTTTCTTTGACCTTCAGGCAAATCCTTGATGAGGATAAGTTCACTGTCGAGATCACCCTCAGCGATGAGGACGACAAATCAATCAAGATTGAGAACCTCAAGACCTTCATCAACTGCTTTGTTAACGGCGAGATGTATAAGTTCAGGAGATACTCGCTTATGCCAACTCCTGAGGTTTTCGATGAGACAAGTTTAGAGATCCTCAAATACTTCGTGAACGTCTGTAACCGCAGACAGGAATATAACACCAGCACGCCAGTCACGTTAGGTATAAGCCAATTAGCGAAGCTCCTTAGCATCGTCCACGGCAAATACGTCCATTTTGGAAGCGAGCAATATTACGTCGACTCCGAAGTCCATCAAGCCGGATACAAAGTCCTTCCAAATGAAGAGCTCGAATTCCAGCCTCCACTTAGAACGGTTGAGATGTTTAGAAGCATCGTCAATTCCGAGCACATAATCCTCCTCGATAAGAGCGCAGGCCTCATTGAGGTCTATCGTTTCCCTAATGAGACAATGGGCAAGGTCTATTGTTTCTTCTTAGAACATAGAGATGTCGATCTATCAGCGATCAAAGACATCATCTTCGAGAAAATCCCTCTTGAGTATTCACTCAACTCAACTATGCCAAAGGACGAGAGTCAGTTACGCATCTCCCTCTATCTCGACATGAATGAAGAAGGGCATATCACCTTCAGAACAATTTACACTCTGTTTGGCGAAATCAAAGTCAGGGATGAGCTTAATGAGAACTATTATTACAAAGCCTCATTGAGCGCTTTCGATAAGGAATTAGAGAACGTCGGAGGATTAGAAAACGGCGCTCTCAAAGAGCCAGAAAAGATTCTTAAGTTCTTGCAACAAGACCTCACCAAACTTAAGAGTCTTGCTGACGTCATGCTCTCCGAGAAACTTCAGAACACTAAAGTGAGGAGACCAGAATCTCTTTCAATCAGCATCCAGAACAACATCAATTGGCTTTCGGTTTCCATCAAATCGAAGGAGTTCTCCCCAGAAGAGGTTTCTAAGATCCTCGACTCATACAAAAAGAAGAAGAAGTTCGTTCTCCTTCGTGGCCAATACATCTTACTTAAGGATGAAGATTTAAGCGTCGCTTCCGAGATCAAAGAATCCGTGAAGATGAATAACAAAATGGAAGTGGACGAACAACCGATCTATGAAGCCTTCAAGCTTCTTGCTTTAGAAGAGCAGGGCACCAAGATCGAGTTCTCCGATTTCGTCGGTCACGTCATCGATGACATTTCTAACTTCAAGGAAACAGAGATTAATCTTACCAAAGAGGTTAAGCGTGTCGTCAGGTCATACCAGGAAGCTGGTATCAAGTGGCTTACCGTTCTCCATAAGTACCGTCTAGGCGGCATCCTTGCCGACGATATGGGCTTAGGTAAAACGCTTGAGGTTATTTCTTTCCTCGAAGGCCTTAAAGAAGAAAAGCCATCGCTCATCATCGCTCCTAAGAGCGTCATCTATAACTGGCTCAGTGAGTTCAAACGTTGGGCGCCATCATTAGATGCTTTTGTCATTGATGGAACCAAAGACGAAAGAGTCAAAGCCATCAGCAAGATCAAGAACAACAAGAAGTCTTTCTTCATCACCTCATATGACTCAATGAGAAACGATGAGGCCCTCTACAAGAACAAAGAGTTCGAAGTCCTTATCACCGATGAGGCTCAATATATCAAGAATGGAGCGGCTCTCAAATCACAAGCTGTCCGTACCTTAAAATCTATGAGCAAATTCGCCCTTACTGGAACCCCAATTGAGAATTCTATGGCGGATTTGTGGGCGATATTTGACTTTTTGATGCCTGGATATCTCGATTCTTTCAATATTTTCAAGACAAGGTACATTCTTGCCGGAGACCAGGTTAAAGCAAGAGCCTCTTTATCAAGAAAGATCACTCCATTCCTCCTAAGAAGAACTAAAGCGGAAGTCCTCAAAGACCTTCCAAAGAAAACAACTGAGATCATCACCCTCACGATGAACGATGAGGCGAGAAGGTATTACGATGCCGTCCTTATCGACACGAGGAATAAGATCAAACAAAAGAGGGAAGAACCGACCAAGGGAGACAAGTATTCCGAGAAAGGACTCTTCTCTGTTTTGCCTTTGCTCACTCGACTCCGTGAGATCTGCGTTGACCCATCTGCCTTCTTAGATGGCTTTAGCGAAGAATCCGCGAAGATGGCATACGCTCTTTCGTATATCACCATCGCTTTGGAAGAAGGGCACAAAGTCCTTGTCTTCTCTTCCTTCACGAAGGTACTCGACCACCTAACCGTTCTCTTACGAGAATCTGGTGTGAAATCATACTACATTTATGGTGCGACCGAAGCCGATGATCGTCTTAGCATGGCGGAGAGCTTCAACACGAAGAATGACGTCAATGTCATGCTCGTTTCCCTTAAGGCCGGAGGCACCGGTCTTAACCTCCATGGAGCGGACATCGTCCTCCATCTCGACCCATGGTGGAATGTCGCAGCAGAAGAGCAAGCCACAGACCGCGCTTACCGCATCGGACAGAAGAGACCAGTTTCCGTTGTGAAACTGATTTGCCATAATTCGATCGAAGAAAAGGTAGTTCAACTTCAAGAAAACAAACGCGAGCTTTATAATCAAGTAATCAAGAGCGGAGAAGAAGCAATTTCGAGGCTCAATATCG
The DNA here is from genome assembly GCA_902800255.1 of uncultured Erysipelotrichaceae bacterium. Taxonomy (GTDB): domain Bacteria; phylum Bacillota_I; class Bacilli_A; order RFN20; family CAG-826; genus UBA4951. The sequence goes on from CADCDV010000009.1 coordinate 3,955, forward strand.
AAGATATTAAATTCTTGCTGAGCTAGTTCCCGCATACGCGGGTTTATCGCGCAAGACACTCGTGATAGAATTCTTTTAGTCTCGAAATTGAGACTAAACGTTTTTACTTATGGCGAAAAAAGAGCAATTCATATTCGAAGCTCCGAAGAAAGAAAAGCACAAGTCGAGCAGGAAGACTGCAATCTTAAGCCTTCTTCTCGTCACTTTCTTGACCCTTCTTTCTTTGCTCCTTTCTCTTTATAGCGCTGGTGAAGGTGACATCCAAAAAGGTTTCGCCATCATCGGAAACGCTCTTGCGAATGGTGATCCGTTCTGGCTTGCTGTCATCGCAGGCTTAATGCTCCTTTCGTATTTCATTGAAGCCCTCATCATTCTTGTCTTCTGCCGTCTATACACGAGGAAGTATTACTTCCACCAAGGCCTCGCTAACGCGATGATTGGCGCCTTCTATAACAACGTCACCCCAGGTGCGAGCGGTGGTCAGGTCATGCAGGTCTACACGATGAAGAAGCAGGGCATCGAGGTCTCGAACGCCGCATCCATCATGGTTATGTGGTTCATCCTTTATCAGACCGCCCTCATCATCTTCGACGTCTTCGCCCTTATCCTTGAGTGGAACGATATCTGGTCCATCAAATCCTTCAAGATCGAGAACTTCTCCTTCTTCGGTTGGGATGGCACCATCACGATGCTTCCTCTCATCATCATCGGTTTCACCGTCAACGTCGCGGTCATCTTGATTCTCTTCTTAATGAGCTACTCCCATAGGTTCCATAACTTCATCATGCACTATGGAATCGGCTTCTTAGCAAAGATCAAAATTATCAAAAAACCTGACAAAACCCGTGAGAATTTAAGAATTCAGGTCGAAAACTTCAAGATTGAGCTTAGGCGTCTCCAGGCAAATATTCCTGTCACCATCCTCATCGTTTTCCTCTTCCTTTGCATCCTCGCGATCAGATTCTCGATCCCATATTTCTCTGGCTTGGCCTTAAAGGCCTATGGCGCGAACGAAGGATTCAGGTTCGACCGTCTTAACGACGCTTGCTTCAGAAGCGCCTTCCACCAAATGGTCTCTGGCTTAGTCCCTCTTCCTGGTGGAGCAGGTATTTCCGAAATCGTCTATAACGCCATGTTCAACGGCTTCTTCGTTGAGACTTACGCCGTTACTGAGACCGGATTATCGGTCATCAGAACTCCTTCGGCGAACGTTATGTCAACCCAGATCCTTTGGCGTATCGCGACCTTCTACTTCGTCCTTATCGCCTCTGGTATCGTCGCTGCGCTTTATCACTCTCGAGGCCAAGGGGAGCAGGTGCCGTACGCTTCGCGTCAAACCTTCGTCGACCTTCAGCTTCAGACCTACGACCAAAGAAAGCTTTCTAGTGAGACCCTATATGAGACTAGGCAGCTTAGCCGAAGGGCCATCAAGAAGACGATGGATACCAATTCGCTTAATGACTATGGCTTAGTCACAGGTGATGACTATATCGGGCCATATGAGCCATATAAGAAAGACGCTTCAAAGAAGAAGAAAAAGGCCGCTACAGTGCAGCCTGATGAGGATTAAAGATGAGAGTAGCAATCTTCAGTGACACCTACCCACCAGAGATCAACGGCGTTGCCACAAGCACCCGTAACCTTTATCGCGCTTTCGTGAGCCATGGCCATAAGGTCAAGGTTTTCACCACGAACCCATATGGCAAAGACCTTCTTGAAGAAGGGGATATCGTCCGTATTCAAGGCATTGAGCTTAAGTTCCTCTACGATTACCGTATGGCGGGCTTCTATAACAGCAAAGCCATGAAGATACTCCGCGCCTTCAAGCCTGATGTCATTCATATTCAGACCGACGCTGGCATTGGACAGTTTGGTTTCATTGCCGCGACCAACTTAAGCGCCCCAACGGTTTATACCTACCATACTTCGTATGAGGACTACACCCATTACGTCCCAGGTAAAGTCTTTGATCGCATCGCCAAGAACATCGTCAGGAAATACGTCCGTCACACCTCCAAAGAAGCGGATGAGTTCATCACCCCAAGTCAGAAGATCAAAGAATACATGCGTTTCATCAACGTCGATTCCTACATCAACGTCATTCCTACCGGCATCGATTTCGACGCTTTCAAGAAAGAGAACGTCGATGAGGAAAGGCTCTCAGAGATTAAAGAAGACCTTGGCATCAGCAAAGACACATTCGTCGTTCTTTCGATCGGCCGCGTCGCCAAAGAGAAGTCGATTGATGTGTGTCTTAGAGGCTATGCCGAATATTTATACAAAAAACCGAAGAAAAAGACTCTATTTGTTATAGTGGGGGGAGGACCTGCTCTCGAACCGCTTAAAGCCCTTGCCACAAAGCTTGGTATTTCTGAGAATGTCCGTTTCGTTGGACCTGTCTCACCTGATACGGTTCCGCTTTATTACCACTTGGGCGATGTCTTTGTCTCGGCTTCCATCACTGAAACCCAAGGCCTTACCTTCATGGAAGCGATGGCCTCTGGCATCATTCTCCTTTGCCGTTATGACGATACCCTAAAGAGCACAATCTTCGACAACGAGAACGGATTCTTCTTCGTCGATGAGGATGATATGGCCAAGAAGATCGAAATGGTCTCTTCCTTGCCAGAAGAAAGAAAACAGGAAATCATCGCCAAAGCCATCGAAGGCTTAGAGCCATACTCAATGGAATCTTTCTACGAAAGGATATTGCACGTCTATGAGCGCGCCATCAAAAAGAACTGGTAAAACGATAACCAAGATTTCCTTTTCCCCAAAGAAGAGGAAAGTGAGTGTCTTTTTCGGTGCGGACAAGATTGAAATCAGCCAAGACGTCTTTAGTGATTATTACCTCTACGTTGGCAAAGAACTCTCATCCAAGGAATACCAAGAACTCTTATTCAGGATCAAACAGGATAGCCTCTATCAGTATGGCCTCTCTTTAGCGGTCAAAGGCTGTTACAGCACCTTTGAGATCATCATGAAACTCAAGGCCAAACAGAAAGAGGAACAAAGCGTCGCTAACGTCATCACCCGTCTCAAGAAGATGGACCTTCTTGACGACAAAGAACTCGCCAAAGAATACAAAGAAGAGAAAGAGAACCTTCTATACGGCGAAGAAAGAATCAAAGATGACCTTCTTCATAAGAAAGTGATTGCTCCTGAGATTGTGAACTCGCTCAGATTCACCCATGAGCTTGAACACGCTAAGGTCGCTGCATCACAAATCGAGAAGAAGTACGACAGGTATCCCTATAACGCCAAACTCGCCAAAGCGATTGAGGCGCTTCAAAGAAGAGGCTTCAGTTATGACGTTGCCTCAAAAGCAGTATCAAATTACAAAAAAAGCAGCAAAAACGAATCAAAAAATCTAAAAATCACCGGCGAAACCCTCTTAAAACAATATAAACGCAAATACGAGGGATACGATCTTCGTCAGCATATGTTCGCCGCTCTTGCAAGAAAGGGCTACGAAATCCAAAGCATTAACCAATACCTAGAGGAGGTACTTTAAATGGAAATGATCAAAGACTTCGAAGACGGTCAGCACGTCTTCAACCAATTACTTGTCACCCAAGTCGACAAGTGCGTCACCACCCAAGGGAGAAGCTATCTTAACGTCACCCTTCAGGATTCAAGCGGATCCATCCTCGGAAAGAAGTGGGATGTTTTCGATGGTGATTTAGAGGTCTTCAAAGAAGGCAATATCGTCGCCGTTGAAGGAGAGGTCCTCAAATACAAAGGAAGCCTTCAGTTCAAAATCATTTCCGGCGCTCAGGTATCTGTCTCTGACGTCGATGTGACGAGGTTCATCCCTCAGGCTCCAGTCCCAAGGGAAGAGCTCGAGAAGAAACTAAACGCCTATATCGAATCATTAAAAGACGAAGACCTTAAGAAAATCGTCGTCTATCTCATCAACAAATTCCACGACAAGTACGTTATCCATCCAGCCGCGGTGAGGAATCACCATAACTTCGCTAGCGGACTCCTTTACCATAGCCTTTGCATGGCCGATTTAGGGGAAGAGGTCTGCAAGCTCTACACCAAACTCAACCGCGATTGGGTTATTGCCGGCGCTCTCATCCATGACCTTGGCAAGACCATTTTCGCTAACTACAGGCAACTTGCCGATCTTTATTTTCTTTTTCTTGCCATCCAGGCCCACAAACGTCGCCGAGACATTGCTGACGCCTTTCTTTGTCGCAGCAACGGTGAACTGGACCAGTCCGAGCGTCTGTGCTCCATCCCGCAAAGCCCCATTGACAATGAGCTTCTTATCAAAGACGGCGGCCGGAACGACTGGGTCTGCCGGCTCGTCCGGTGCCGGCTCTGGGTCGTCAGCCGTTTTTGACACCCTGAATTTGGCGACGGCTGCGCATGAATTGCGCAGCGTGCGGACATTGTCGTGCATGTCATCGCCCAGCGGCTCCCCAGTTACTGGGTTGGCGACATCAGGAGACGAGAAAAGCGGCAGCACTTCGTAACGCGCAGAACCATTTTGTCCTGTCGTAGAATAACCCATGACGGAGGCATAATACACTCCATCGGATCCTTGCTCCATCCATGCTGCAGAATATTCGTAAAGCTGCGGCCCCGCCTCAGCAATCATGTATTCAGAGTGCCCGGCCCCCATAATGTGCCCTACCTCATGCGTAAAGACATCCGTGAGATCGCCAGCGGCAATATCGCAAACGCCAAAAGCGCGATTGGAGAAATACTCGCTAAGCCACCACTCAGCCCCATCAAACGACAGCCCCCACTGCCGTCTGTAATTGCTCTCACTTGTACCATAATACGGCATCATGGAGTTGCTCAGACCAATTTCACCTGAACTATGGCCGGCATTGACGAAAAGCATCATCAGATCGGCGCCAGCCGCCTCGCGTGCATCGCGATACGCCTTCCACGCCCTGTCCCGACTTTCAGTGAGGTCGGCGAGCGTATTTACGAATGTGTCCGCGCCGTCATATGTTGCCATGCCAGAATATGTGCCGACAAGGCACACGTCGAAGTCGTTCACCAGTCCGCTATTGGCGAGGATGACGTTCATCCTTGCGACCTGCTCTGCAGCAAACGCTTCAGCAGTGCGCCCGTTGTCCGCCAGCCACGCGGCGGCAGTAGTGTCGTATGCAACCAGAATGTCCACATGTGACAGCGCCTGGGACGACAGAGATCCGACGGCAACTGCCGCCGACAATACAAACACTGCCAATCTTTTCATTTTTGCTCCTCCTTGCCTAGTTGAGTTGAAGAAAATGACTTTTCCGGCGCGGCTGCGAGTCGCATCCAGCCAGGGAGATACAGCAGAGCGCCGGGGACAACGCGGA
>CADCDV010000010.1 GCA_902800255.1 uncultured Erysipelotrichaceae bacterium
CGAAAACAACTATTTGATTAATGCCTCGACAAAAGACGAGGAAGGTCTTGGCTTAGAAATCGGTGGCCCACAAAATATCGGTGGTTGCTATGATCAATATCACTACGTCACCAAAGACTTATTCAGACTCGGTGAAGCCTATGGCAACATCCTCGTCGAGAATGAGATCGTCGAATAAGGGGTGTACAAAATGAAGAAATCTTTATTAGCGACCTCTTTCCTCCTTGCCTTAGGACTTTCTTCCTGTGGCAATAGCCAAGTCCCTGCTCCATCATCGAAAGTGCCAGAAGGACCTAAAAAAGCCCAAGTCATCGTCATGTCTGGCCAATCCAACATGGAAGGCAGCACCCTTTGGGGTGAGAAAGGCCATGGCCACGAAGATGACGACAATTGGTTAGAGAAAGCATTCGAAGAGCTTGGCACCGAATATGATGCCGAAGACTATATCGAAGGCAATGTCCCAGAGATTCAGATGTCCTTCCGTTGCTTCTATCCATACGAGAGCCCAATCAAGGTGAACGCTTCGAATATGGACGATCCAATGGCAGGGGAATTCAAAAACCTCCAAGTCGGCATGGCCAACCAAACCAGATTCATCGGACCTGAGATCGGTTTAGCCAATATCCTTAGAGAAAAAGCTTCTGAAGAAACCCCAATCTTCTTCATCAAGAGCGCCTATGGCGGCTCCTCCTTAGGCGACCAGTACGGCACCAACAAGGAATACATCTGGAGAACAAAGGAAGACGGCAACGGCACCGAAGGCAAGCTTTGGACCGAGACCAAAGAGTTCGTCCACAATAACCTCGAGCTCATCGAAGAGCTTGGTTTCGAGCCAGAGATCAAAGCATGGCTTTGGCACCAAGGCGAATCCGATGGCAACAATAGCAACTACCAGACCCAGATGACCCATCTCATCTCTGAGTTCAGAGAAGAATTCGCTCCGAATGCGGTGGACGAAGATGGCGAGAACATCGCTTTCGTCGACTGCACCATCTATGATGGAGGTCGTATCGGCTACAACGCCGAGAAGAAAGGCGGCCTCAATGATATGAAGAAAGCCATCGCTGCCGAAGGTGAAAACAACTACATCATCAACGGCTCATTCATCGATGAAGGTGGCTTGCAGCTCCAGATTGGTGGAGATGGTGACCTTGACGGTGGCTTCAACAGATACCATTACATCACCAAAGACTGCATCCGTCTTGGTGAGGCCTATGGCAACATCCTCGTTGAGAACAACATCATCGAATAACCATAACAAAACTAAAGAAAAACCCATGATTTGCATGGGTTTTTTGTTTATTTGCCGATATATTCTTCGATAGCCTTAAGGGAATCTTGATCGTTATAGATGAGCTCGAATTTGCCGGTTTCAAGGGTTGGGCCATCATAATATGTCCCGTATTTCTTCCTATATTCCTTCGGGGTGCATCCAAACCTCTTTAAGAACATCTTGTTCATGTATTTGGAATCGGAGAAACCGGATTCATAGGATATCTCTAGTAAGGTCTTCTCTTTGTTCGCCATTAGACGGATGCATTGCTCCATCCTCTTGATGTTGACGAATTCCTGGAAGGTCATGCCGAATGAGGAAGAGAAGATATGCGATAAGTGGGTGACAGAGAGGTTCTCTTTAGAGGCGATGTCCTCGAGCCTAATCTGGGAATCGAAGTTCGCGTCGATGTAGGAGATGATTCTCTCCATCCTGCTCTTCTTCCTGTTGAACCTTTCTTTCTGGACCTCATTGATGACTTTGTAGTCGAGGTGGCGGTAGATGTAGGCAAGAGCCTTGGAAATGGAGGCGACGACATCAAGCTGGAAATAGTTGGTTTCCGAGAAGTAGGCGATAGCCGCATCGGTGAAAAGCTTGCAAACATGTTGATAATCCTCAGGATTGAGGTAGGAGCGGAGGTTGCCGCTTTTGAAGACGGAGCTATGGATCTGCGGGAAATATTCCCTTAAGAAGTGGTTGCTGATTTGAATGAAAAGGGAAGTCGCTCCGCCAGAATCAGGTTTATTATCATCGAGGTTGGAGGAGAGGCTATGGACGTCACCAGAGTTGATGAAAATAGTATCGCCTGGCGCGTACATGTATGTGGCGTTATTGATCTCGAGGATGCCTTTCCCGCTCAAAGTGAGGAGGATCTCAAAGTCATTATGAAGATGGTTCTCGACGAACTTGATCTTGTTGACGAACATCTTGATGTGTTTGACCTTGGGATATTTGACTATCTCAATTCGAGAACTTTCCATAATCTAAAAAATCGAAAGAAAATGCGTAAATAATCTTAACCAAAAAACGCAACTTTGTCCATATAACATGATTATCTATTTTTTGGGTTCTTTACATTTGGAAAACTTTAGACATATTATCCAAAAAATGAGAACGGATAATCCTCCCATTACTAGTGGCTTTTCTTAGACTAAAAATCCCAAAAAAGCCCACCAAATCTTAAATTCAAGGCAACTGTAATTATCAAAAAATCTTTTTCCATCGTCAATTTTTGACGCAAAAGCAAGGGAGATCAGACCTTAAAAGAAAACGGACAATTTTGTGATTTTTGCCCCTTCCAATAAACGATTATTTTGCGATATTTCAGCCTTCGAAACCCCTTTCAAACAGGGAGAATCGCAGGATTATTTTTTACACTCGCAATAAAAAAGGAAACCGAAAATCGCAAGTTAATCATTTTTGGAAACGCTTACATATTTTTTGATAATAGGCGACTATAAATATAGTTGCGCGCAAATGCGCAGAAAGGAAACTATGAAAAAATCTAACTTTTGGCTAGGTTTATCAGCAGTTGGACTCAGTCTTTCGGTCGTCGCTGCCGCAGGTTCCACATTGGCCTTTGGCCCTTATGAGAACCTCATCAACGACGCTCTTGGACTCAACGTTCAGCAGATTGGTAAGAGCTTCCGTTCCGAATTCGCCGAGGAAGACGGCAGTCTTTCCGACGATGGCTGGAAAAAGATGATCAAAGCCTCTTACGATTTCTGCGTGAAGGAAGAGGAACAGGGTTCCGTCCTTCTCAAGAACGACGACAACGTCCTTCCGCTCAAAGAGAACGAGCGTAAAGTCACCGTCTTCGGTTACAACGCCGCTCACTTATTCCATCGTTCCGGTGCAGGTGGTGCTGCTCCTAACGATGCCTACGTCGTCCGTCTCAGCGAGGCTTTCCAGAAAGCCGGCATTGAATGGAACCCAACCGTTTGGAATCTCTACAAACCAACGGCGAAGTTCTCCGCTGAGAGAGTCTCTGCTTCGTCCAACACCGACCCAGAGCAGCCAGTCAGTATCTACACTGACGATGTCAAAGACACCTTCAAAGATTACAATGGCGCCGCCATCGTCGTCTTCCGCCGTTGCGGTACCGAAGATAGCGACCCAGCTAAAGGCGCCCTCGACCTCAAACCAAACGAGGCTGCCTTGCTTGAGATGATCAAAGAGTCCGGTCAGTTCCAAAAGACCATCGTCATGATCAACTCCCCATTCCCAATGTCGCTTCATTACGCCGATGAAGAGAAGTATGGCGTCGATGCCGTCCTTTACTTCGGCGTTCCTGGCTACTACTCCATGGAAGGCGTCGCCAATGTCCTTATTGGCAAAGCCAACCCAAGTGGCCATACCTGCGTCACTTTCCCAGCTCACTGCTCCAACAGCGCGGCTTTCCAGAACTTCGGAAACCCACAGTTCAGCGGTGGTGGCGGAAACTACGTCATTTACCAAGAAGGCATCTACGTTGGCTACAAGTACTATGAGACCCGTTATGCCGACTGTGTCTTAGGCAGAGGCAACGCTAATGGCGATGCCGGTGTCTATGAAGAAGGCGATACTTCCTGGACCTATGACCACGAGGTTGCTTACCCATTCGGTTTCGGTCTTAGCTACGTCGACTTCAAACAGAAGATGACCTCCCTTACCTACAACGCCGAGACCGATGAGATCGAAGCGGAAATCGAAGTTGAGAACCTCGGAGACATCGAAGGCAAAGATGCCGCTCAGCTCTTCGCTCAGGTTCCTTACACCGAAGGTGGACTTCCAAAATCCGCCATCCAGCTCCTCGGCTACGAGAAGGTCACCGTCCCAGCCCATGGCAAAGTGAAAGCCAAAGTCACCGCTCCACGTTACTTCCTCGCTTCCTATGATCCAGAGAAAGATAATGGCGAAGGCGGATATGTCCTTGACGAAGGCAAGTATTACTTCGCTTGCGGCAATGGCGTCCACGAAGCCCTTAACAACATCCTTGGCAAGACCGCCCCAGGCAAAGAACTCAAAGACCACAGAGGCAACGCCTATACCCCTGACCTTGACTGTGTCAAAGAGCTCGACATCGCCGGTGCTTACAATGCCTATGCCAAGTCCATCTACAACAACGAAGTCGACGTCAAGAACCAGTTCGAAGACGCCGATGTCAACTACTGGGCTAAGGATGATGAGAAGATCACCTACCTCAGCCGTGACAACTGGCAAGAAACCTGGCCAACTGGCCCAGATCACCATATCACTGCCACCAGTGAGATGAAGGATGCCCTTAACATGAGCAGACTTTATAGCAAACCAGCCGATGCCCCATCCTACACCGATGGCAAAGGCACCCTCTATGAAGTCGAGCTTGATAACCCAATCAAGTTCTCCGATGTCGCTACCTGGGAATACGATGACCCACGTTGGGATGACTTCATCAAACAGATGTCCCTCAACGATCTCACCATCTCCATGTCCGACAACCGTGGTATCCTCGCTGTCCCAAGCGTCGGTAAGCCAACCAACTCCATCGCCGAAGGTCCAGAAGGACTTCTCATGCCATACGCTTATGGTGATGGCCGCTGGGCAACTGGCTTTGCCACCGGTCCTGTCTACACCTCCACTTGGGATCACACCATGCAAGCCAACCTTGGCAAGTTCTATGGTGAAGATGCCCTTTACTGCGGTGTCTCCGGTGTCAACGCCCCAGGCGCCAACATCTGCCGTACCGCTTACACTTCCCGTGCTTCTGAGTACATGTCAGAAGACGGCGTCATGAACTACCTCACTGCCAGCAACATCATCAAAGCTGCCCGTCAGAAAGGTTTGATCATGAACATCAAACACTGCTTCCTCAACAACCAGGAAACCAACCGTCAGAGAATCGCGACATTCTGCAACGAGCAGGCGATCCGTGAAATCTACTTACGTCCATTCGAAGGCGCCCTCACCAAAGGTGAAGGTCTTGGCATCATGACCTCTTACAACCGTATCGGTCTCCGCTATGCCGCCGCCCACGATAGACTCGCCTTCAACGTCATGCGTTCTGAATGGGCCTACAAAGGTCTCATCATCGACGACGCTTTGACTGGTAGCAACACTGACCAGTACTCCAACACCGCCGCCATGATCCTTGGTGGAACCGAAGTCTTCTGTCTCGATGGCGGACGTGGTTCCCTCATCCGTCAGCTCATCACTGGCAACGATGATGGCTACTTACTCCAGCTTTGCCAGAAAGCAAATAAGGATATTATGTACGCCTACGCCCAGTCTTGGATGGGTGACGCCGGCCGTGCCGCTGCTGAAGCTGCCGAAAAAGGCGAGAACCCAGTCGAAGAAGAAGGACCAAAAGAGCAGTTCAAGTGGTGGAAACCAGTCGTCGGAACAATCGATGGCGTCATCGGCGCCTTCGCTGTTGCTTCGATCGCTTGCTTCGTCATCTTCGCCTTCGTCAAGAAAGTCGAACCAAAGAAAGATGTTGAAGATACCACCGAAGGAGGTAACGCATAATGATGAAATTCATTAAGAGCAAAAAGCTCGGCTACTGGTTCATGGTAGCCACCGCGATCCTCTCGCTTCTCTTATTCATTATCTACATCGCCACCTATGAGCCAGGCCAATTCGGCCATGGCCACACCATGCCTAACAGTGCCGCCAGCTACGCCACCGAGCTAGTCTGGATCTGGGCGCTCTTCGCCTTCCTTGTTCAGCTTGCCGCTCTTGCCGCTCCTGAGCACAAATGGCTTGAGATCGTCGTCATCGGCTGCATCGGCGGAGCCCTCTTTGTCGAGATCCAGCTTTGCCCAACCGTCTTAGCGGCCCTTGGTACTGGCGTCGCTTACGAAGGCGGTTCCCTCGAGCTCCATTTAACCTATTTAATCCTTATTCTTCTTGCTCTTGCCATCGGCGTCGCTTCCTGCTTCATGGAAAGCATCGGAGAAGAGGAGAAAGAAGAGCTTAAGAAGACCTTCGCCATGCCACGTTTAGCTGGCGCGGCCGGTCTTGCTGGCGTTCTCGCCATCGTCGGTATCGTTCTCTCCTCCAGCTTAGGCGCTGCCCAGTCTGGTCCAAACAACGTCATCGACCCAACTGCCTCCTCTGAACCAGCGAAAAATCCTTTCGTCATCGACCTTCAGAAGGAATTCGGCGACAAGGTTGACGCTTCTTACACCTTCGACCCAACCGGTGTTCACTTCAGCAAAGATAGCAACGAATATAGCACCAAATCCACCAGCGAAATCCAGAACGCTGTCGGTAGCAGCTACACCCGTGACGACGCTAACTTAGTCTATTGCTTCGAAGGTGCCTACGCCGAAGGCTGGCAGGGTGACTACTCCAAGCACTACGCCTATCTCTATCTTTGGGATGATGGCTTATACAACGGTGAATCCAATGGTACCAAGATCTATGGTTACTGGTATGACACCGAAGAGGGCGGCGAAGCCGGTGCGACCTTAGTCATGGTCGACAACCGTGGCCGTGACAACGACATGGTCTGCTCCGTCAACACCTCCAAGTTCTACAAGTGGGTCACCGAGGTTAAGTCCTCCCTCAACAATGGCCGTACCATCAAGGCTTTCGGCTATTACTACTACCCAGTCATCGGCTTCTATGTCGACCCAGGCGTTGATTACGTCGTCGTCGAGAAAGCCGAAGATATTGATGACACCATCACTCTTGGCTGGACCGGCATGAGAGTTCTCAACAACTACACCGTCGGTTCCGTCTTCGATGCCGCTGCCAACCTTACCTTTGGCGCCGTCACCGATACTGATGATGCCAACGTCAAGAAGGTCACCGCTACCTGGAAGACCTATTCTTGGGACACCAAAATCTATATTGGAAGCGCCCCAGCTGCTGAAGCCCCAGCCGCTTCGACCGCTGAAGCTGCCTAATACTAGGTAAACAAAAAATCGAGGTCACTCATCGAGTGGCCTCTTTTTTCATCTATCTAAAGATTTCCCCCTCAAATAACGAAGAAATATCTAGTGTAAGGGCTTTCCAACCTATATACTAATCATGTTTGAAAATCGCTCACCCTTAAGGGTGAAGCGTAAAAGGAGATAAACATGAAACTCAATAAGAAGATTCTTGTCCTCTCTGCTCTTCTTTGCTTAGGACTCGGCGGCTGCGTCGGCCCAAGCGGAAATAGTGGAGCAGGTAGCGAAGAATCCCTCGCCCCATGGAGCGACCCAGGAACCGCTGACTTCGTGAACGTCACCGAATTCGACGAGCCAATCGATGTCCGTACCGATGATCAGAAAGCCTTCATCGAATATGATGGCGATTATAGCGCTCTCCAGCAAAGCGACTTCACTGGCACTTACCACACGAATCCTAACGAGTCCCAGTCCGAAGCCAAGACCTTCGAGATCGCTTTCGAGCACGAGACCGACAAGGAAGTCTCTTCCTACGAAGTCGAGATCAGCTTAAAGAACAACATGGAAGATGCCTGGAGCTTCCCAGCCAAAGATGGCAAAGCCACCATCCAGAACCTCTTCATCGGCAGCACCTATTACTACCGTGTCAAAGCCAACTACGCCGAAGGTGAGCCAGAATATTCCTTCGTCAAGACCCTTGAGACCGTTGATGCCGCCCCACGTATCGTCAATATCGACGGCATGACCAACTGCCGTGACCTTGGTGGCAAGATGACCGCCAGTGGTGCCAAGATCAGACAAGGCCTTCTTTATAGAACCGCCTCCCTTGACGACAACCAGTCCCAGTCCATCATCACCGATACTGGCAGAGCCGTTGCGAGAAAATACCTTGGCATGAAGACCGAGATCGACCTTCGCGGTGGCCCAAATGGCACCGGAGGAGAGGGCAGTGGTTCCTTCACCGGTTCTTCGAAGCTTGACGCTGAGACCGATTACAAGTTCATCCCATTTGCCTACTCTAATGGCAAAGACAACCTCTTCCGTAACATCATCCCAGTCAGAAGATTCTTCGAGACCTTAGCCACCCCTGAGGCCTTCCCAGCCTTCTTCCATTGCCGTATCGGCACCGATAGAACCGGCTTATGCGCCACGCTCCTCAATGGACTTCTTGGCCTTAGCTTACAGGAAATCTATCAGGATTATCTCTTCTCGAACTTCGGAAGAATCGGCAAAACATCGACCGTTGGCCAGGCCAATGAAGATGGTATCGCCGGCTACGTCCATGAGCTTACCGCCTTCGATGGCGAAACCCTCCAAGAGAGAGTCTATAACTTCCTTCTCACCATCGGCGTCAAAGAAGCCACTCTCCAGAACATCCTCGACACCATGCTCGAAGGACCAAAACCAGAGCTCAACCCAAAGAAAGTCAACTTGACCCACGCCGAAGACTTCGATCTTGATGGCGCGACCATCGTCGATAGCGACGCCTTCCGTTCCCCAGAGAAAGCCGCTAAGCTCTCTCAGGGCAACAAGATCTCCTATACCTTCACTTCCGATAAGGCAGTGGAGGCCTCGATCACCGCGATGATGACGAGCAAGACCACCTCTGGCGCCCTTAACAGCGCACTCAAAGTCACTTTAGACGGCACTGAGCTTAG
>CADCDV010000011.1 GCA_902800255.1 uncultured Erysipelotrichaceae bacterium
GTTATCCAGCCCACGTTCAGGATTATCTTGATACCGTTCCAAATCTTTCGATCAAAGAATGCCAGGTCACTGAGCTCATCTATGACGAGAGCAAAGTAAGCGGCGTCATCACTAAAGAAGGTGAAAAGATTTCCGCGAAAGCGGTCATCCTCACAACCGGAACCTATATGGAAAGCACCATCATCTCCGGACAGATGGTCAAAGAGGAAGGACCTGATGGCGAAGAAGCTTCTCATGGCCTTTCTGGTTGCCTCCAAAAGATGGGGATCGAGATGTTCCGTCTTAAGACGGGAACGCCTCCTCGCATCAAGAAGAGCTCAATCGATTTTTCGAACGCTTCAATCCAGCCAGGCATGGATGGCGAACTCGCTTTCTCATACTTAACCAAGGAATTCACTCCTCTTGAGAACCAGCTTCCTTGTTATTTGATCTATACGTCAGATGAGACCATCAAGATGATTCAGGAACATCTTTCCGAATCTGCTGTCTTCAATGGCGTTATCAAAGGCGTCGGTCCTAGATACTGCCCATCCATTGAATCCAAGGTCGTTCGTTTTGCTGACAAGGAACGTCATCAGCTTTTCCTTGAGCCAGAATTCGAAAACGGGGAATCGATTTATCTCCAAGGTTTCAGCACTGGCTTCCCTCATGAACTCCAAGAGAAGCTTGTCCATACCCTCCCAGGTTTGGAGCATGCCGAAATCCTTAAATACGCCTACCAAATCGAATATGATGCTGTGGCCTCATTCCAATTTGACTCCACTTTGAAGACAAAGAAATATGACGGCTTATATATCGCAGGCCAGATCTGTGGCACTTCCGGTTACGAAGAAGCGGCAGCTTTAGGTCTTATGGCTGGCATTAACGCGGTCAGAGCCATCAAAGGACAAAGTCCTTTCGTCCTTGCTAGAGATGAAGCCTATATCGGCGTCATGATCGATGACTTAACCACCAAAGGCGTTGATGAGCCATATCGTCTTATGTCCTCTCGCGCTGAGTACCGTCTCCTTCTTCGTCACGACAACGCTGACGAGAGACTTACCGAGAAGGGCTACGAGATTGGCCTAGCCTCCGAAGAGAGAATCGCCAAATATAGAAACAAAACAAAGAGAATCGCTGAAGCGATTGAAATACTTAAAAACACAGTCGTCTCTGACAAAGAGGGACTTAAAGAATATTTGCTCGCCAACGGTTTCACTGATTACGAGATCGGTCACAGGGGATATGAGCTTTTGAAACGCCCTGGACTCCATCTTCGTGAGATCATGAGCTTCATGCCAGAGATGGAAAGTTATCGCGACTTCGATGACGCGACCATCTTGTCTCTAGAGACAAAAGTCAAATATGAGGGCTATATCACCCAAGAACTAAAAGACGCCAAAGGCAACCACAAGCTTGAGAACATCAAGATGCCAGTAGGGGAAGATTATTCCTCTTGGGAAGGCCTCCGTCTTGAGGCGAGAGAAAAACTCAAGAAGGTCAATCCCGCCACAATCGGTCAGGCCTCACGCATTCCAGGGGTGAACCCTGCTGATATTTCGATTATCATTTTGACGATGAAGAAGAGAGGCCTTTTATGACATACGAAGAGATGGTGAGCCTCTTATCAGGCAAGATCGAACTTAACGAAAAGACCGTTGAGCGTTTTAAGAAATACGCTTCGCTCCTTAAGGAGTGGAACGAGAAGATGAATCTCACCGCCATCACCGATGAGCCAGAGATCGTCGAGAAGCATTTTTATGATTGCCTTCTCCCAACCGATCACGACCTCTTAGACGACAAACTCATTTGCGATTTAGGAACCGGCGCTGGATTCCCAGGCATGGTTTGGGCTATCGCTTATCCTAAATGCGTCGTTACCCTTGTTGATGCGACCGGCAAGAAATGCATGTTCCTCAACGAGGTCATCAAAGAACTCAATCTCACAAACGCTTTCGTGGTGAACTCCCGTGGCGAAGATCTTGATATGAGAGAGCATTTCGACATCGTGACCGCTAGGGCGGTTGCCCCTCTCAATATCCTTCTCGAGGTCTGTGTGCCTCTTATCAAAGAGAAGGGTCTTATGATCGCCATGAAAGGCGCCAAAGGAAAAGAAGAACTTGCTGACGCCAAGAAAGCGATTCAGAAACTTTACCTTAAGGTAATCAATATCAATGAACAAGCTCTCCCTAATGATGAGGGAGTCCGCTACAACATCATCCTCAAGAAAGAGAAGAAGACCGAAAAGAGATATCCTCGTTCTTGGGCTGACATCCAGAAGAAGCCATTGTAAAAACAACTCGTTTTTGCAAAGGTTTTTTAGATTTTTTCCAAATATTGGAATAACATATTCGTATGACAAGAATCATAAGCATCGCGAATCAGAAAGGTGGAGTCGGGAAGACAACGACGGCCATTAACCTTTCAAGTGCTTTGGCGAGCTATGGCAAAAAGGTTCTTTTGATTGATTTCGATTCACAGGGTAACTCAACCCGTGGGTTTGGTTTTGATATCACTTCTTTGGCGTATACCGTCTATGACGCCTGCATTAAGGAAGCCGACATCAACGCGATCATTAGAAGGACGAACTGCAAGGGCGTCGATATCGTCCCAAGCAATCTCCGTTTGGCTAACCTTGAGGCTTATATGCAGTCCCATGGTGTGAGCACACCATTCGCTGTCTTGGCTGATGCACTAAGCCACCTCAAGCGCGATTATGATTTCATCGTCATCGATTGCCCACCTTCCCTTGGTATCCTTTCTCTCAACGCACTTGTTGTTTCAACAAGTGTCATTATCCCGATACAGTGCGAATTCTTCGCCATGGAAGCGGTGGCGTCGATGCTTAGCACCGTTAACCGTATCCAAAACAATTACAACCCGGCTTTAAAGATTGAAGGTTTCCTCATGACCATGTACGATTCGAAAGCCTCCTTATGCAACGAGATCGTTGCCCAGGTCAGAAGCCTCTTCGATGAGAACACCTTTGTGACTATGATCCCAAGGAATGTTTCTCTCCCTGAAGCGAGTGCGCACGGACAATCCGTGATCGATTACCGCCCATCATCTAGTGGAGCGGCCGCTTATCTCGCTTTAGCCCGTGAGGTTTTGGAACATGAAAAAGAGTAACGTCTCCTCACTTAGCAAACTCGTTAAGAAGTTCTCGCAAGAAGATGTCATTCTCCAAATGGAGAAGGAATATCGTAGCGTAGCTTCGGTCAATATCCCTCTTGAGAAAATCGACGACAATTCCTACGTCAATAAAGTCACTTTTTCTAAAAAAACCGTCAATTTGCTGGGAAAATCCATCAAAGAGAAGGGTTTTTTCAATCCGCTTGTCGTGCGCCGCAAAGGCGACCGCTACGAACTGATCCTTGGAAGAAAGAGGTATTTCGGTGCGAAGAACATCAACCTCGCTGAAGTGCCTGCCATCATCAGGGAAGTGGATGATGAAGAAGTTCTTCTTATGCTCCTCGCCGACGTCCGTGACGAAAGAGAAGGAAACATAATCGAGATGGCACTTATCTGCACCGCCCTCTCTCAGAAGTTCAATTACTCACAAGCCACTCTTGGAAAACTCTCCCATCAATCTAGAAGCCAGGTGACCAATATCGTCCGTCTTCTTTCCTTGCCAGAGAAGGTCATCAAAGAAGTGATGCTTGGCGAACTTTCTTACGGGCATGCGCGCGCATTATTAAGGCTAGACCAGTTTGAGATCGAAGAAGCGGTCAAAACCATTCATCACAATAAGCTTTCAGTTAGAGAGACCGAAGCCCTCGTTAAGAGATACCGTTATGAGGATGAGGATTATGAGAAAGAGGTCTCCCTCATTACCAAGAGCAACGCTCGCGACGTCAAAATCAAACCAGCTTCTGTCTCCTTTGAATTCGACACAGTTGAAGAGAAAGAAGACTTTATTAAGAAATACTTATCAGATTGATTGACATACTTCTAAGAAGTATTAATATTGTCTTGCTTCAGGGCGACGAGAATTACGTCGACTGGCGGTAAAGCCCGCGAGTGGTAACTCCACATGAACTGGTGAGATTCCAGTGCCAACGGTACAGTCCGGATATGCAGAAGCTATTATTGCTTAGCCCCCTGATGTCAGCCATATAGGAGGTTTTTTTATTTTTATGGTTTTGACAGAAGTACAAGAAGGTCTCACGAGAGAACAAGTCTCGTGGATCGTTCTAGGCGCATCATTAGTCGCCACAATCGTCTTCGTAATCCTGTATTCGAAGTACATGAAGAAAAAGGAATTCTCTTGGGCGAGATTCGCCGCTAGGGTTGCCATCTTCGGCGCCTTGTCGACCATTCTCTACGTCGTCCCGGTATTCCAGCTCAAATTACCTTTCCTTCCATCTTTCATGGAACTCCATTTCGACGAGATTCCAGCGTTCATCGCCGGTTACGCGTATGGACCATTCACGGCTTTGATCGTTATTCTCGTTAAGACCATCATCAAACTTCCAATGTCATCCACATTCTGTGTTGGTGAGTTTGCTGATTTCCTCTTCTCAGCCGCTTTTGTCTTACCAGCTGCCTTCATCTACAAGAAGATCAGAAACCTCAAAGGCGTCTGGATCGGATTCGCCGTTTCCTTCGTTACACAACTTGTAGTTGCGATTGTTCTTAACATCTACGCCATTTTGCCTTTCTATATGCAGGTCATGTCGCAGACTTCGCCATACTATGATTACGAACACATTCTCCAGGCTTGTGCCGAGGCAAATTCGTTAGTCAAAAATCTCGACATCGATTATGCGCTCTTCATCGTCCTGCCTCTCAACCTCATCAAGAACACTGCGGTTCTCATTGTGACCTACTTCGTCTACAAAGGAATTCACAAATCTCTCCGTTGGGAAAAACCAGTGCAAAAAGAAGAGCCTGAAGTGATCGACGTTGAAGCTAAATAATGAAAAAAGGATGGCAAATCGCCATCCTTTTCTTGTTTTAGCTTAGAAGAAGTTATTCTTCGATAGCGCCGACTGGGCAGCTAGCGATGACTTCATCAGCGGCGCCGTCTTCCATCTCGGCGATCGCTTCGCTCTTGCCTTCGTCATTGAGGGTGAAGGCGTCTGGTGCCATGTTGACGCAGAGTCCGCAACCGATGCAGGCGTCAGCGTTGACTTTAAGTTTTTTCATGTTTGGGATATCTCCTTTGTTGGTATGGACTTATTGTAGATTGACCATGCCGAAAGTCAATATTTGGGGCTCCTATTCGTTTGAAAAGCAGGTCGGGTGTTTCTTTCCCTCTCTTTTCAAGAGATAATATTTCTTGCAGTTATGAAATCAAGGACGAAGAAGTGGGCCCATTATAGGGAAAGCATCAAGAAACTTCCTGCTGAGAAGTTCCCCAAGAGGCAAGACTACTCAAATGTTGCCTCCTTGTCCGATTTGGCCGAGATGAACGTCAGCGCGAAAGCCGCTAACGCTCTTTCTGGCAATGATTCCCGTAACTCCAAAGCAACCCCATATGCGGTTTATCAAAGAAGAAGGCGCAACATGCTCTTCTTTAAGCTTGTCGTGACATTCCTTGTCCTCGCAGGCTTCATCTGCGCTTGGTTCTTCTGGGTCATGAGGTAAAAGAAATGGAAAGATTCATCACAGTCGCTATCGACGGTCCAGCTGCCGCTGGCAAAAGCACCATCGCCAAAAGAGTGGCGAAGCTTCTAAACTACACCTACCTCGATACTGGTGCGATGTACCGTGCCGTGACCTATGCCGTCATCAAAGCGGGCCTTAACCCAGAGATCGAAGAAGAATCGGTCAAAGTCCTTCCAGGTCTCAAGATCGATCTTAAGGAAGATGGAACCGTTCTTTGCAATGACGAGGACGTCAGCAAGATCATCCGCGAGCCAGTCGTCTCAAGCAAAGTCAGCTACATCGCCGCGATGAAACCAATCCGTCTTGCCCTTGTCGATATGCAGCGCGAAATGGCCAACAGCAAGAATGTTATTCTTGATGGCCGTGACATCGGAACTTATGTCCTTCCAAACGCCGATGTGAAGATTTTCCAAATCGCTTCTGTTGAATGTCGTGCCAAACGTAGATATATTGAGAACCTTGAGAAAGGGATTCCATCCACTCTCGAGGAAATCACCGAATCGGTGAAGAAGCGCGATTACATTGACTCTCATCGCGACTTCGCTCCACTTAGGAAGGCTGAGGATGCTGTCGAGATCGACACCTCAGACATGACCATTGAAGAGTCAGTCGACGCCGTCTTGGCCGTCATCAAAGAGAAAACAGGTATAGAGATTCCATGTCATTAGGCGTTTTAGCTTTAGTAGGCGCTCCATCCGCAGGAAAGAGCACTATCTTCAACCGTATCGTCGGAGAACGCAAATCCATCGTTGAGCCAACCCCGGGCGTCACAAGAGATAGGATTTACGGCAAAGGCGTTTGGTTAACCAAAGAGTTCACTGTCATCGATACTGGCGGACTCACATCTTTTAACGTGCCTTTCCAAGACCTTATCAAAGCCCAAGCTGAAGTCGCTATCCAAGAAGCCGACATCATCGCTTTCATTGTCGATGGCAATAAAGGCCTCACAAGCGACGACAGATATATCGCCAAGATGCTCAGAATGAGCGGAAAGCCAGTCGTCCTTGTCGTCAACAAGATCGATAACATCATCGAATACGGAAACACCGGGGAATTCTATTCCCTTGGCTTAGGTGACCCAATTGCTGTTTCCGGCGCCCATGGTATTGGCATCGGTGACCTTCTCGACGAAGTCGTCAAGAAACTCCCAGAGAAAGAGGAACCAGATTATGGAGACGCAATCACTTTCTGTTTGATTGGTCGTCCAAACGTTGGCAAATCCTCTCTTTCGAATAGGCTTCTTGCCAGTGAAAGAACCTTAGTCTCCAATATCGCTGGAACAACCCGTGACTCAATCGACACCCCATTCACAAGAGATGGGAAGAACTACGTCGTCATTGATACAGCTGGCTTAGTCAAACGCGGAAAGATCTTCGAAGCGATTGATAAATATGCCGCTTTAAGAGCCTTAGCCTCCATTGAGAGAAGTGAGATCGTTCTCCTTCTTATCAACGCAGAAGAAGGCATCATCGAACAGGATAAGCATGTCGTCGGATATGCTTGCGATAACCATAAAGCCATCATCGTCGTGGTCAATAAGTGGGACGAAGGAAAGAAGAAGGGGCTCACCAAAGATGAGTTCACCAAAGAGATCAGGAAGCAGTTCAAGTTCTTAGAGTACGCTCCGATCCTATTCACCTCAGCCAAATCAGGACTTGGTTGCCAAGACATCCTTCCAAAGATCCTTGAGGTCCATGAAGCTTATAACCGCCGTATCCCAACCAATGTCTTGAATGACATCATCAGAGACGCCCAAGACCTTAATCCGGCCCCTGAGTTCAATCACGCCAGATTAAAGATCTCTTTCGCCAATCAAAGTGCGGTCTGCCCGCCGACTTTCATCATGTTCTGCAACGCTCCGAAGTCAGCCCATTTCTCTTATACCAGGTATCTTGAGAACCAGATTAGGGCCGCCTACGACTTCGACGGAACCCCTGTGAACATTATTTACAGAGCGAAAAAATAACTTTTTTCTTCTTTAATAAAAGGAAAATCGTAAATACAGCAACGATGCCACTTTTAGTCGTTTTTTAGGCGAAAAAGCTCGATGAATACTAGATAATTTCCATTGTAAAGAATGAAAGCCCTTTCACCAAATATCTACTAATTCTTCAAAAAAGCCGATGCTATCGAATAAATTATGACTTTTTGTTCTTGTCAAAGTTTTAAAAAGGTGTTAATTTTTTTATGACCATTTAGCAAAGGAGGAATGTCCCAATGAATAAAGCTGAATTAGTCGAAGCTGTTGCCGAAAAGGCTGAACTCTCGAAGAGAGACGCAGAAGCTGCCGTTGACGCCGTTCTCGAAGTCATCGAAGCCGCTGTTGTTAAAGGTGAAGAAGTCAAACTTTCTGGCTTCGGTATCTTCTCAAAGAAAGCCCGCGCTGCCCGCGAGGGAACCAACCCATCCAACCAGAAGAAGATCAAGATCCCAGCTTCCAACACCGTCGCTTTCAAGGTTTCCAAAGCCTTCAAAGAGAAACTCAACTAAGAATTTCTAATGACATCTAAGGCGGCCTACGGGTCGCCTTTTTTATTGCCTTTAACACTTTCGGTGTTATAGGATAGAATTCCCCTATGAGAATTGAGGCCTTTGATTTCCTAAAAGATCTTTTTCGCAAAAACGGTTTCCGCCTATATGTCGTAGGAGGGACCGTCAGGGATTTTCTTTTGGGCAAAGAGATCACCGACCTCGACTTCGTCACTGATGCCACGCCAGAAGACGAGATGAAGTTCATCCCGGAAGGGGACTTCACCTTCAAGAAATTCGGTGCTGTCCGTTATCCTTTCAAAGGAAAGCACATCGATATCACGACTCTTAGGCAAGAAGGGGAATACAACGATTCCCGTCATCCATCGAACGTCATCTTCGTGAAAGATCCGAAACTCGACTATGTGAGAAGAGACTTCACGGTCAACGCGATGTATATTGATGAGGATTACAAGGTAATCG
>CADCDV010000012.1 GCA_902800255.1 uncultured Erysipelotrichaceae bacterium
AGATGGTCACTCATAATGAGGATAATCTCGTCATCGCCGAACCTCGTTTTGCGGAAGAGGCTCCAGAAAGCGAGAAAAAGACCGCGACACCTGGAAGACAATGGGAAGACAAAGACACTGGCTTTGTCGTTTTCGGCGTCTTGATGGGAGCGACCGCGGCCTTAGTCGCCACAATGGTCACCCTTAGCATCCTCAAAAAGAAGAAGGGTGAGCCAAAGGAGGAAGCAAAATGAGATTAACCTCGTTCATTGACATGGGTTATGGCAGCCACTATTGGCTCATGTTCGTCATTTTTGGCGCGGCTGCCTTCATCATCACCGTCCTTTATTTCTTCTTAGCCTGGCTTCCTGCCTATAGAGGCAAACCTGAGCCAGGGAAGAAGGGGAAGAAGGTCGTCATCCGCATCCTCACCCCAATCGTCGGCGGTCTTGCCCTCATTGGCATGATCGGCGCACCTGCTTTGGCCGCGAACTGGTCAAACATCGCGATGGCCGTCACTGGTAATGCTGGCATTGGCGCCATCGACAACGAATCGAGCAAACTCGCTGCCGCTGAGGCATCTCAGAACATCGAAACCATCGAAAAAGAAGGCGCTGTCCTCTTAAGGAATGAGAACAAGGTCCTTCCTTTAGATAAGGTCGCCAACAACAAGGTCAACCTCTTTGGCGCTGGCATCTATGGCATGTTCTACGGAAACGGCGGTTCTGGCGCTGTTCAGACCACTTACCGTGAGAGAAGCGCCGTCAAAGAAAGACACGCCGTCAAATTCGAGGAAGCCATGGAAGAGCAGGGCTTTGAAATCAATCCTTACCTCTTCAACCTCGTGAAGAATTACTTCCCAACCAATGCTGGCTCAACCGACACATCCAACTCTGATAGAGCTAGCAGAACCCCATATAGCGTTGCTGATAGCGACAACGTCATCGATTGCGGCGTCAACACCTATGGCTACGCCGAAATCGTGAGAACTTGCTTACCATACAACCACGAACCAACCGTGGACGCTTATAACGCCACCTATCCAGAGCTTGATGGCAAGACCCTTCTTGAACAAGCGAAAGATTGGAGTGACACCGCCTTCTTCGCCATCTCCCGTTATGGCACTGAAGACAGCGACATGAAAGAAGAAGAGATGACCCTCAAAGAGAATGAGATCGCCGTCATCGACATGCTCAAAGAGAACTTCGAGAAGGTCATCATCCTTCTTAACGTCTCCCATGCCGTCGAAATCGGAAGCTTACTCACCGATGGCATCGATTCCATCATGTTAATCGGTACCCCAGGCATCACCGGTAATAGAGCCGTTGCTAAGATCGTCGATGGAACTTATGTCCCATCTGGCAAGCTTAGCGACACTTGGGCCCGTGATTCCAAGAGCGCCCCATCATTCCAGTCGATGGGTAACTACTCAACCTTCAGCTACAAGAATAACAGCGAGAAATTCGTTGAGTATACCGAAGGTATCTATGTCGGTTATAGGTATTACGTCACCCGTGCTATGACCGATAGCAATTACAACTACGACGACGAAGTTCTCTTCTCATTCGGCGAAGGCAAATCCTACACCACCTTCGAGAAGTGGATCGCCGCTCAGGAAATCGATCAAGAGAAAGGTGAAGGCAAAGTCACCGTCTCCGTTAAGAATACTGGCGAAGTCGCAGGAAAAGACGTCATCGAAATCTACAATCATTCCCCATACACTGGTCGTATCGAAAAAGCATGGCATAGCCTCCTTGCTTTCAAGAAGACCAACGTCATTGAACCTGGTGAGACTAAGACCTATGAGCTCTCGTTCAAGCTTAGGGATATGGCCAACTGGGACACTGAAAAAGGCTACTTCGTCAACGAAGAAGGCGAATATGAGATCTCTCTCCGTGACGATGTCTGGCACGAATCCGTGAGTCAAGGTCATACGAACAACTTCAAGTTCAACCTCCCTCTCATCGAATACAAGACCTCTTATCAGACTGGCTATGAATACGCCAAACACTTCGAAGAGGCTGAATTCGGACCAGAAGAGACCCCAATCGAATACCTTAAGAGAAGCGATTGGAATGGAACCTGGACTAGCAGCGAAGACCTAAATGGCAAAATCAACCTTGATGACCGCCATAAGGAAATGCTTAACATCCAGTCCAAGAAGTGGGATGACGACACCCTTGATGGCGATATCCCAACCACCGGTGCCGATAATGGCCTTACCTTAAGAGACCTTAAGGATGCCGAGTGGGATGACCCAAGATGGGAAGACCTCCTCGACGAGCTTTCCTTAACCGATATGCAAAACCTTGTCGAGCATGGTGGATTCCAGACCGCGAAGATCGATAGCATCGGCAAGGCCAAAGCCACCGACTACGATGGCCCAGCTGCTGCCTTCCATAGCGGAAGCGGACATCCATGTGGCGTCATCGTCGCTAGCACTTGGAGCATCGATGCTGCCGTTCTCTTTGGCGAATCAATCGGCAAAGAAGGCGCTGCCGCTGGTTTAACTGGTTGGTATGCCCCAGGCGTCAACATCCATCGTTCCCCATATGGCGGACGTAACTTCGAATACTATAGCGAAGATCCTCTCCTTTCTGGCCTTATTGCTGGCTACACCTCGCAAGGCACCATGGAATATGGCGTCTATTGCTACGCCAAGCACATGGCCCTCAACGATCAGGAGAAGGAACGTGTCAAAGTTAACACTTGGTGCAACGAGCAAGCCATCCGTGAAATCTACCTCAAGCCATTTGAGCTTTATAGCGATCTTGGCGGACTTGGCTTCATGTCGAGCTTCAACCGCATCGGTGCAACCTGGGCAGGCGCTCACGAAGGCATGCTCACCGAGGTTGTCCGTAATGAGTGGGGCTTCCATGGCGTTGTCGTCACTGACTATGTCAATGACCATAGCTACATGGGCGTCGCTCAAGGCTTAAGAGCCCAAAACGACCTCTACCTTGATCCAAACAACACCTCAACGACCGCCCGTACCGCGTATAACGCCGCTCCAAACGATATGCTCAAACTCTTCAGAAGAAGTTCCAAGAACATCCTCTATGTCTGCGCTCATTCGAATAACGTTTGGGACGAAGCTGACTTCGCTGCCGTTGGCATTGAGAAGTAGAATCCCTCATCAAAAAAGAGCCTCCCGTAAAAAGGAGGCTTTTTTGTTGGTGATTTTTTGATTTTTACCAAATGCAGATGCGCTTCTCAGGAGCGATATACATCTTGTCGGTCTCTTTGACGTCGAAGGTCTTATACCATTCCTCGAAGTTGCGTGGCTGCATGTTCGCTCTAAGGATGACAGGGGAGTGAACGTCGACTGAGAGGAGGAGCTTGAGGTACTCAGGCCTTCCCTTCATGCACCAGATTCTTCCCCAGTTCTTGAAGTAGGCTTCATAGTCGGCGTCTTTCATGGTGGACATGATCTCAAGGGTGACGGCCATGCCTCCGTTATCGGCGATGTTCTCACTGACCACGAGTTCGCCAGAGACTTTGCCGCCGTTGATCTCAATGCCATCGAACTGGTCGATCATGTCTTTGGTGAGCTCTTTGAACTTTTTGTAGTCCTCTTCGGTCCACCAATTGGCAAGGTTGCCATTCTCATCGCACTGGGCGCCATTGTTATCGAAGGCGTGGCTGATCTCGTGTCCGATGACGGCACCGATGCCACCAAGGTTCTCTTCTCTTTTCTGCTTGATGCTATAGAAAGGAGCTTGGAGGATAGCGGCAGGGAAAGTGATGTCGTTAGCGCTTGGGTTATAGCAAGCGTTGACGAGGTGTCCTGGCATTCCCCATTCGCCTCTATCGACTGGCTTATAAAGTTTCTCTAAAGCGTGCTTCTCTGACTGAACGCCGATCTTGTCGAGCATGTCGTAGTAGGAATCGTTTGGATCGACTTTAAGCTCATCGTAGAATGGGTCGGCTTTGTCTGGATAACCCATCTTGATCTTCATCGTGGAGAGCTTAAGAATGGCTTTCTCTTTGGTCTTTTCCTCTAAGAATTTATTCTTAGCGATTCTCTTTTTATATGTTTCGATGATTTCTTTGACCATCTCGATGACGTCGGCTTTCGCTTCTTCGCCGAAGTATTTCTGGCCATAGTACATTCCAACGACTTCGCTGAAGGTGCCGCTTGCGACCTTGTAGGCATATTTCTCAAGGGCAGAGCTCTTTGGATTGCCAGAGAGGGCTCTAGAATATTTGCCAGCGATGAATCTCATCTCTTCGGTGAGGCAGCCAGCATTGCTAAGAAGGGTTCTGACATAGGCCCATTTCTTATATGTCTCGAAAGTGGACTCGTTCCAGACCTCTTTGAGTTCTTTGATGGCCTTTGGCTCATAGACGATGATCTGCTCTGGGAGCTTATCGCCATAGATGTCGGTCATGAACTTCTTGAAGTCGAATGGGGCAAGGAGGGAGCAAACCTCATCGAACTTCATTGGGTTGTAGTTGGCGATATAGTCCGCCCACTCGAGTTGGCTCTTCGCGTGTTTGGCGACTTCTCTGTCATATGCGAGAGTGGCTTCGATGTAATCCTCTTGCTCTTCTTTGCTTAAATCGGTGTAGGCAAGAAGCTCTAAGGCCATGTCCTTATAGACCTTAAGGAGCTCTGGTCCTCTCTTGTTGTCTTCCGCGTAGTAAGTAGTGTCAGGAAGGATGGTCGATGAGCCGGTTAAGATGAAGGAGTGGACCAAACTGTTCTTCATATCGACATCGACGCCATAGTTGAATGGGAGTCTCATGCCGGACAAAGAGAGGTCACGGGCTTTCTCGTTGAGTTCAGCGATATCCTTAACGGCCTGGATGGCGTGGAGGTCCTTGAGGATAGGCTTGATGCCGTCTTCATCCCTTTTCTTGGTGTTCATCGCGGCCTTATAGATCGCAATGGCTTTGCCGAAGTTCTCGTTAGGGATTTCCACCTTGCCTTCCGCCATATCTTTGAAGAGCTGCATGAGCATCTTCTCGAGAGCGATATCAAGATCAGCGAATCCGCCGACGCTTGAACGGTCCTCAGGGATTACGGCTTTCTCAAGCCATTCACCATTCACAAAATGATATAAATCGTCCTGTATTCTAATTTTGTTTTCCATGTTTTCTTTCTCCTCCTATTGGAGCCGCTTTCAATGGTATCGCCTCCTATTTCTTATTCAAGAAATATCTTTTTGAGGCCCATTAAGATATATTTATGAGTATGAACAGATTCCTCGTCGAACCTTCGCCTTTGAAACGTATCGCCTCATATTTCATCGATCTGATTCTGACGATTGCGATCGGATTCGTCCTTTTCGCGACCCTTGGCCAAAGCGTTCTCGCCGATTCCTTGGGGGCAAGTGAGGCTAGCAAGAACGCGAGTGACTTCGCTGTCTCTAGTGGGCTTGCCTATTATCCTGACGAAGGGGGAGGACCTCTCGTCTATGAATACGAAGCCATAGACAAAGATGGCAAGAAAGGTTACGAAGCCTATCTCGACCATGTTTGGTATTACTACACGGAATTCCTTAACGTCGCGAAGAACCCTAATGAAAAAGTCGTTGGGAGAAAGACGAGTGATGGCAAAGATTTCGTAAGCGAGGACTATTATCGTTTCTTTTTTGAAGAATGTTTGGGTTTTGCAGGGGATTCTACGAATTCGAATCCATATTTCGTTTATGCGAAAGAAGGGGAGAACATCCTTCGTGCTTCAAAGCCTGTCCTCAATGCGGAGTATCAGGCTAAGGTCGAAGCGAATGATGAGGACGCTTTAAAACTCCTCCTCAAATACTTCTTTAACGCTGATGGAGTTAATCAAACAGGCCTCTATTTCGACGCCATAAGAGACATGAAGGGAACCGATTATAGTGAGATCTCAGTCCAGACCTATTACCAGAACGAAGCCCTTCGTTATTCATGGGCAACCTGGGGAGCCGAGGTCATTTGCCTCGCCCCGATTGCCATCATCCTTTTCTTAGTCATCCCTCTTTGCCTCAAAGATGGACAAAGCCTAGGCAAGCTCCTATTTGGTTTAGAGGTCGTCGATGTCAAAGGCTTCAGGATGTCGGTGGTCCAAAAGATCTTCAGACCTGTCATCGTCACGGTCTTTCACCTCTTGGCCCTTCTCCCGAATGTGGGGCTAGGCCTTGCCATCTACTTCATCGGCTCAATCGTCTCCTTCCTCATGATGGCCTTAGGAAAGAGGAAGATGAATATTCACGAAAGAATCACCTCGACCATCGTCGTCGACAAGAAATACTCAATCATCTTCGATGGCCCTCATGAGAAATCGCTTTACATGGAAGAACATCAAATCGATGAATATGGAAACCCTCTTGTGAGGGTGTCAGAATCCGAAGGTCAGCCAACCGTTAACCTAACCAAGGAGGAAGAATAGTGGAAAAGAAAAGCAAAAACCTACATATTGCATCAATCATCACTTATTTCCTGCCGTTAATAATGGCTGCGGTCTACTTTGCTCTTGTTGTTGCAAATGGCTGGACTGGCTATATCCCTTTCTTCATGATCGTCCTTCCGATGCTTCCAGGTCTCTTCCTTTATTTCATCGTCCCGGCTTTCAAGAAAGGCTATTACAAAAAGAAAGATGATCCTGAAGAGAGAAAGTATGCGATCATCACCACATGCATTGAGTGTGGTGCGCCGATGCTCATCGAGATCATCCTCTTCATTGTCGTGTTAAATCTTTTCTCTGGCATGCCTCTCCTTTTGCTCGTCAGGACAATCTACATACTCTCTTTCGTTCCTTTCCTTATCATCAATATCGCCTTCTGGCGTTCTTTCCCAAAAGAAGAGAAAAAGGAAGTATAGTTAATCTATGGAAATCACCCTCAAAGATCTCTCATATTCCTATAAAGGGCAGTCCGTTGTGGTGGACCATCTTTCTTTGAACATCAAAGATGGGACGATGCTAGGGCTACTTGGCCCTTCAGGATGTGGCAAGACCACTCTCCTTAACCTTATTAGCGGTCTCCTTTCTCCTGATTCCGGTGAGGTCTATTTCGGAAAGGAAAACGTCACCCTTCTTCCTCCAGAGAAAAGAGGCATCGGCTATGTTTTCCAAAACCACGCCTTATACCCGCATATGAGCGTCTATGACAACATCAAATACCCTCTCCTTGCTCTTAAAGATAAAACCCTAACCAAGGAAGAGATGGATAGAAGAATCAAGGAAATCGCCTCCCTTGTCCAGATAGAGAATCTCCTAAATAAGAAACCAAATGAGCTTTCTGGCGGTGAGATGCAAAGAGCGGCTATCGCACGCGCTCTTGTGAAGAAACCTCATATCCTTCTTCTTGATGAGCCTCTCTCATCTTTAGATGCGTATCTAAGAAAGCAAACCGCCAAAGAGATCAGAAGGATCCAGCAAGAGACTGGAATCACGACCATCTTCGTGACCCATGATCAAAGGGAAGCGATGAGCATTTCCGATGAGGTCGCCATCATGAACAAAGGGTCTCTTGTCCAAATAGGAAAACCAGAAGAAGTCATGGGAAAACCATCCTCTGACTTTGTCAGGGAGTTTCTTCTCGTCGATAATTAATGTTATCCTTGAACGAAATCTTCTCTTGATATATCATAATTCGCGCTGGTCCCTTAGCTCAGTTGGTAGAGCAGCTGACTCTTAATCAGCGGGTCGCGGGTTCGAGTCCCTCAGGGATCACCAAAACGAAAGAATGCCTGTCTTGGATTGAGACAGGCTTTTTCTTTAGAAAAATCTGTAGCGGTGGGGGAACCATTAATTTATATATTCGGTTCGCGCATACACGCGCATGTAGACAGAGCGAAAAATCGCTTTTTGGACCAAATTTTTCATTCTGTTGAATAAACTTTCAGTTTAATCAATGTTAAAAAATGTCAATTGAAGCAAATTAATTGTCCAACCATATTGAAAATGTGCTGGAAACGCTTTAACATAAAGCAGGCATAATACTGGTTACATATTGACTGAACCTTTTTATACCTGTTTTGCAAACTAGATTTAATTCTAATTATTGAAAGGAGCATTAATCTATGAAGCATTCAAAATTCTTAGGCGTATTGGCTGCTACCTTATGCCTAGGGTTAGGGGGATTAGCTTCCTGTACTGGTGACGGCGAACCAACGCCAGGCACCTCCGAGAAGCACGTCCACTCTGCCGCCGAGGGAGCTCAATGGCAAGCCGACGACAACAACCACTGGAAAGATTGCTATGCCAGTGACAAAGGACAGGCTGAGAAAGCCAAACACACCTTTGGCGAACCTTATGACGTTCACGCCCCATCCTGCACCGAAGCTGGTTCCCAGAAAGTAAAGTGCACCGTCTGGACTGCTGTCACCAGCGAGCCAAAAGGCCACACCTACGCTAAAGAAGATGATGGCTCTGACAAGGTCACCTGGCTCCACGAAGCCACCTGTCTTGATAGCGGACTTGGCTACAAAGTTTGCACCGAGTGCAACAAGGCCGAAGAAGTCATCGCTGATCCTCTTGGCCACGAATTCATCACAACTGACACCGCTGAGCCAGAGCCTGGCAAAGCCACTGTTAGAACCTACACCTGCAAGAACGGCTGTGGCAAATCCTACTTAGGCTTCAAAGCCACTGAAGTTTCCGAAGAGTGCAAAGATGGCTTAGTTGAAGAAACCGATTCCGCCACCGGCGAAAAAGGTTACAGATTCTGGGGCCGTCCAATCGGCAACGCCGTCGCACTTGATGATTCCGGCACCGCCGATCGTGACAACCACGAACCTGTCTTCGACAGAACCGTTGAAGGTGACTTATTCGAATACGTCTTCGATTTAAGCGCCGACCAGGCTGCCTTATTAAGCGATTGCAGACTTTACGTCAACGCCAAAGCCGCCGACTACTTAAACGGCAAAGACTTCTGGGCTTGCGATCCAAACGGTGAAGAATGGACCCCAGGTTTCTACATTGATGATGCTCCAGAGCACCTCAACGAAGATGGCACTGGCAAGCGTATCAGCAACTACAGATACATCCTCTACGTCGATGATCAGGTTGTCGATTTCGATCCTACCATGTCAGCTCCTGTCACCGGTTCCGCGACCAACCAGCCAAGAAAAGACTATATGATGCCATATGCCTTCCACTTACACGCTGGTGAAAACAAGATCAGCTTACGTATGGCTGGTGGTTACAGATCAACCTTCTTCTCCTTCACCTTCAGAACTGTTGAAGAAGAAGAGACTGGCCACGTCTTAACCGCTCACCACTGGGGCAGTGATACTGCCATCGCCGCCGATACCACCAAAGGTACCGTCGCTGCCAAGAAAGCTACCGACTCCGCCACCAACGAAGTCAAATACGAAATCAAGCTTAACGATTCCATGTTAGTTGGCGAATCCAAGAACAAGAACGATCCAGCCGGCTACATGAAACTTAAGACCAAGAACGACAGCTGGAGCTTCAAGTTCGAAGCCGACGCCGCTCTCACTGGTAAGATCTACCAGCGTGGTGTCATGGATGGCTGGTCCGCCAACAAGGGCAAGTACATGTTCTCCAGCGGAACCCAGGGTGGAAACGATGACTTTGAGTGCAAAGTCAATGGTACCGCCATTGATTTCAGTGCCATGAAGGCCAATAAGTTCGAAGACGTCATGGTCGCCGGAACTGTCGAAGGCCTCTCTGCCAACACTCTCGTCGAACTTGGTTCCGTCAGCCTCGCCGCTGGTGTCAACGAAGTTACCTACAAGAGACTTGATACCTTGAACATGGCTCTTACCGATATCGTCTTCATCGGTACTGTTGCCGCTGCTACTGCCGCCTAATAGTTATCCAATAACTAAAATTAACGGGCCCCGTCAAACGGGCCCGTTTTTTGGTGCCTTCAAACTTCTTTCTAGTAGGGGCGTTATTCGTTAGAATATCCCTGTGGCTGGAGTAGATGAATTCAAAACTAG
>CADCDV010000013.1 GCA_902800255.1 uncultured Erysipelotrichaceae bacterium
AGGATGATGGGCTGGAGCTTCTGGATCTGCTCCTCGGTGAGGCCATCTTCACGGAGCTCGGCATTGAGGTCGCCGGTTGAGTCAATGAGAATGGCAATCTTGTTCATTTATAAATCCTCCAAATGATTTGACTTGAATATTATCGTCTAAAGAAAAAATAAAGAAATGGGAAAAGAGTAAAAGATTTTGGCCCTCAAATCCACGAAATATATCCTTAAATAAATATTAATGTAAAAATACGTCGATTTTGCCCAATATTTTTGCGATTTGCTCGTGTTTTTAGTTTACAAATTTATTGGAATTCCTTATTTTAGTTGAGGAGAAAAAACATCAAAATTTTCTTTACAAAATCTGTCGAATAACAACAGGGCTAAGACGGAAATTATTCGCAGTATTCCTTTTGACAAGATTATTTTCCTTTGTCAAATTGCATTCTTGATAATTTTCCACTAAGATTTTATGGAGGTATTTTATGTTTAAAGAACGCCAGAATGAGATCGCCCAATTCAAAAGTTTCTTAAATAGGAACGGATATGGTGCTTTCCTGGTTTACGGAGACAAAAACGTCGGTAAGAGTTCCCTTGTCCATACGGCTTGCAAAAGCGTTTTGGCCACAAAGATTTATCTCCATATAGAAAGCGAGAATAAGGACACGATTCTTAGGCACATCAGAGCCAAGTGCATCGAGGCCTTCCCTAACGTAGAATTGCCTGCCACAAATGATATCTCGCAGCTCATCAAATTCATCTTCGAAAATTCCGTCAATCAAAAAATAATTTTAGTCATTGATGACCTTGCCAAACTTCTCTCTGTCGGACAAGAAATCAAAGCCTTCTTCTTGAGCTTCAAGGACCGCTTTTCCAAATATGGCAACATCAAGCTCGTTGGGGTTACCTCCACTTATGGGTATAACGCGAACAACGATTTCTTTGGTTCCTTCTTCAATGAGCTAATTGAACTTAAGCCGTTCAACTATTTAACCGCTTCTTCTTTTTACCCCACCGCTTTACTCGACGATAAGATTTCCTACTATGCCGTCTTTGGCGGGCTCCCTCTATATAACGCGATGATTCAACCTCAAAAGGGCTTTGCGAAGAACCTTAAGGACCTTCTTTTGTACATTGATTCACCTCTCAGAACCAAAATCGAGGGGGATTTGCATGGGTCTTTTGCCAAAAAGTACGAGGCGGACACGCTTTTAAACATTTTAGCGAAGCATCAATTCGCCCATTATGGTGAGCTCAAAGACGAATTTAAGATGAAGTCCCCTACTGGCGACTTTGATTACATCCTCAATAAGCTCATTGAGATGAATGTGATCACCAAGAAATCACCTCTCCACTATGAGCACGACAAAAAGAAGTTCTTCTATGCGTTCCAGGACCCTGTCTATGACTTCTTCTACTCTCACGTCTATGAGAACACGATGTCTGACGTCCTCCCTGAAGAGATCGATAGGACTTACGAAACCGTGATCAAAAAGGAATTCGAAGGCAGTTTCCTTCCAAAACGCATCCTCGATATGTCGATGGAATTCCTCACAAGAGAGGCAACCAGAGGCAAATTCAAGGAAGAGGTCATGAACATCGCCCCATATTTCAGCGACCCAAGAACCCTCACTTGCAACGGAACGATCATCGTTGAGACCCTTTCTGGGAACTTCTACGTCATGGTCAACCCTTCAAGACAGACCTTCGAGGGCAAGAAGATCGAGGCCTTCGCCCATAGCCTTTACGAAAAACAAAGGCCTTATAAAAATATCGTAATTATCTCAAGAGGTATGTTCGCGCCTAACGTAAATCGCATAAAATACATAACGTACCGAATGGCATCCCTCTATTCAAAGATCTAAGGAGTTATATGAACGTAGCAGTATTCTTAGGTGCTCAGACACCAGCAAACCAATCCTATATCGACCAAGTCGTCGAAGTCGCTAAAGTAATCGGAAAGAAAAACCACACCTTGGTTTTTGGCGGATCCGGAAGCGGAACCATGGCTGTTTTGGCCAAAGCCGCGAACGAAGCCGGCGTCAGAATCATCGGCGTCGTCCCAGAGATTTTCAAAGACCTCGTCGACAAGAACAACGACGTCATCGAATACGTCCCAAATATGGGCGTCAGAAAAGAAAGAATGGCGGCCCTTGGTGACGTTTACGTCATCCTTCCTGGCGGATTTGGCACTCTTGAGGAAATGGCCGACGTCATCAGTTGGAAGCGAATGGGCATCGTCACCCCAAAGACCATCGTCGTGAATTACAAAGGCTTCTATGAGCCAACAAGAGAACAGATCAACCGCATGATCAAAGAAGGCTATATCAAACCAACGGTTTGGGATGATATCACCTTCATCGACGAGGCCAAAGAACTCGAAAACCTTATCTAACCTATGATTTGCCTTTATAAAGGCATACAATTACTTTCAGATTACGAAAACTAATCTTGAATTACTAAACCCGAGGGTTATTATGCCTACGGGACAAAGGACAACATCATCATGGATAAAAAGAACGTATTAATTATCGGCGCAGGGCCTGCTGGTCTTACTGCCGCTTATGAACTGCTTAAAAGAAGCGACATCAAACCAATTATCCTCGAAGCCGAGAAGTTCGTCGGCGGTATTTCACGCACCGCGGAATACAAGGGCAACCACATCGATATCGGCGGACACCGTTTCTTCACGAAAGACGAAAGAGTCAACCAGCTTTGGGATGAGCTCATGCCAACCCAGGGCCAGCCAAGCTACGACGATAAGATCCTTGGCACCGACAAGAAGTTCGTCGAAGGCGGACCAGACCCAGAGAAGGAAGACAATGTCATGCTTCTCCGTCACCGCGTCTCCCGTATCTATTTCTTAAGAAAATTCTTCGATTACCCAATCTCCCTTAAGTTCTCGACCATCAAGAACATGGGTTTCATGCGCACCATGAAATGCGGATTCGGCTATCTTGGTTCTTGCCTCCACAAGAGAAAAGAACGCTTCTTGGGGTGCTCAGCGTGTCAAAGGCCTCTCCCTTACCAAGGCTGTTTGGTCTGCTTTAACCAAGCCTTTCAAGAAGAAAGACAAGAACGTTGAGACCTCCCTTATCGAGCAATTCAAATATCCAAAGTACGGACCAGGTCAGTTCTACACCAAACTCGCTAGCGATGTCGTCGAAAAAGGCGGTGTCATCATGTACGAGAAGGAAGTCGTCAGAATCAACCTCGATGAGAATAACAACATCACTTCCGTCGTTGCCAAAGATGGCAAAGCCCTTAGATGCGACGCCGTCTTCTCAACCATGCCTATCAAAGACCTCATTGCTGCAATCGGTGAGGATAAGATGAGCAAAGAAGTCTATGAGACCGGAACCAACC
The DNA here is from genome assembly GCA_902800255.1 of uncultured Erysipelotrichaceae bacterium. Classification (GTDB taxonomy): domain Bacteria; phylum Bacillota_I; class Bacilli_A; order RFN20; family CAG-826; genus UBA4951. The sequence continues at coordinate 3,354 of CADCDV010000013.1, forward strand.
TCCCATACCGTGACTTCATCACCGTCGGTTTACTCCTCGATAAACTCAAAATCGAGAACAAAACCAAGATAAAAACCCTCAACAACATCGTCCCAGACAACTGGATCTATGTTCAGGAACGTGACGTCAAACTCGGTCGTATCCAGGTCTTCAACAACTGGTCGCCATACATGGTCGATGACCCAGAGAAACACGTCTGGATTGGCCTTGAATACTTCTGCAACGAAGGCGACGAGATGTGGGAAGCCAAGGATGAGGACTTCATCGATATGGCCATCAAAGAGCTCATCTCCATGGGCATCATCGAAAGCGAGAAGAACGTTCTCGATTCCACTCGCATCCGCGTGAAGAAAGCCTATCCTGCCTACTTCGGCGCCTATGAGCACTTCGACATCGTTGAGAATTATCTCAATAGCATCCCAAATCTCTACTGCATTGGCAGAAACGGCCAGCACCGTTACAACAACATGGACCACTCGATGCTCTGTGGCATCACCGCGGTCGATGTCTTCCTCTCTGGCAACCCTGACAAATCCTCAATCTGGAGCGTCAACACCGAAAAGTCCTATCACGAGGAAGATAACAAAAAAGAAGAGAAATAACTCTTCTCTAAAACGAAATAAAAAGGAGGCAACGCGCCTCCTTTTCTTTTACTTGTAGATGAGCAATTTGCGGCTCAAATAGTTATAGACCATAACCACAAGGGTACGGAGAACGAAGACCACCGGATAGATGAAGATCGCGATTCCTAAGGTTAGGTAGAAGAGGTCATATAAGAGATACTCAAGACCAATACCGATGCCTAAGCCAATCGCAGAAAGGACGACGAAGAAGACGACGCCTTTGGCGGTTTTCGCAAGATTCGATTTGCTGGCCTTATAGACCATGTAGGTGGACATGAGGTAATTGATGGTGACGCCGACGATGAAACCGCAGGTCGTGGAGATGAGAGTAACATACCATTCGGTTCCGCTTCCGAAGACGCCGAATCTGAAGGCGAAGACGGTTAAGAAATCAAAGACCGCAGCGACTAAGCCAACGATGCCAAAGCGGAAGATCTCCCAGAAAAGGTTATTGGAGAAAGTGCGGTTCTCCATATAGAGCTTATAGATGAAGAGATCATAGACGCCGACGATGACGGCAATCGCGCCTTGGATGACGGCTTGAGGAATGCTTGTGATCGGAACAAGGATTCCCATGACGACAAAAGCAAGGACGCCGAAGAGAGAAAGGATGATAAGAAGGATAAGGTTACGGCACTTATCACCTAATATCGGTTTGATTCCGCTTGGCCTAACGAAATAAAGGGCAATGAGGGCGGCGATATTGACGGCAAAACCATTGATGAGGGAAAGGATAAGGGTCCCTTTTTCTCTGATTAATGGAGCGCCTCCACCATAAGCGATCTCAAAAGTCTCAGCTGAATTGGTAGGCACAAGGAGACCAACGATGACAGCGACGACGACTCCAATAGCGATCGCGGCAGCCGTAAGCAAGGCCTCAATTTTGATGTTTCTTGTCGCAGCAGGAACCTCATTCATAGGGGTTTTGCTGGCGATTTCCTCTTTTTTCTCTTCGTTTTCCATAATGTTTTAAGTCTTTCCTCTTGTTAGGAGCATGACTATTCTAAACCAATTGTCCAAGAAACCCTATGAAATCATTGCTTGCCTTTCAAAGAAAGGTTAATGCTACAATATCTAAGTTAAACGAGAATGTCGTTTAAAGAGCATTATGGACACAGTAAAAGAACATTTCACAAAGTTTGACGAAATGCTTTGCGGCTTCTTCAAGAAGAAGTGGTCGCCATTCGTCACCTGGCCTGCCGCGGTCTTGCTAATGTATGCGGTCTATTTCCTTTTCATCTACCAGCAAGAGATGTATGGAAACATCAGTTTCAGCAGCGAGGTTGCCCGCGTTATCTTTGTCGTCTTCTTGATTCTTTATGAAGTTCTGATTGCTCTCTATTTTGCCTTGGCTGCCGCATCTGGAAGGCTCTCAACCAGAAAAGCCGTCTTCCTTGTCTTCATGTTCTCGGCAGGCCTTGTCCTCCCATTCACCATGGGCAGAACCTATAACGATGGAGCATACACCCACGACTATGGCGTCTTCGGTGAAGGTGGACACTGGGCTATCATCTATGACATCTACAAAACCGGCAAGATCCCTGGCATCAATTTGAATAACCAGTATTACCAGCCGAAGTTCTACCACGCTTCAGTGGCTTACTTCATGAAGATGAACTCCATCATCCTCCCTCATTTCGAGGGTTCTGATGCGATTGTTCCTAATGTCGCTAGCAGCGCTCATTTTGCCGAATTCACTTTATTCGATTACACTGCTTTCGAGACAGCTAGGATCTTCCTTGCCTTCCAAGGCATCATCACCCTTTATTTCATCTACAAAACCATCGTGGAATTAGGACTAAACAAACGCATTTCCATCATCGGTGCGTTCATTGTCTTCTTCACCCCTGCTTTCTGGTTTATCAGCGCTTATAAGAATAATGACTCCTTATCATTGCTCTTCTCCGCTGCCGCTTTATATGCCGCGCTCCGTTATCACAAAACGCATTCATACGTTCCGCTTATCGCAACCGCCATCTGCATTGGCTTAGGCATGGAAGCAAAGCTTTCTACCGCTGTTGTCGCTTTCCCAGTCGCGGCTATCTTTCTTCTCGACCTCATCAATCTTTTCAGAAAAGATGGCAAATGGGTCAAAGCCGAGAACAAGGACCTCATCAAATTCATCATCCAGATGGGTATCTTTGCCATTATCGTTTTCCCTCTTGGTCTCTTCTTCGAAATCTATGCGTTCAAGAATGATGGCCGTCCAATCGCCTATGTCTGGGACCTTGGAACCGGAAACTACATGTACATCAAACCTGAGTATTACCCAACCTGGACAAGAATCTTCCTCTTCCCATCCCCTGACCTTTTCTTCAATATGACGAACGTCCGTTCCTTATATCCGCATAGCACCAATCCAGCTGATTATGTTTGGGGAACGATCGACTTCAACTGCTGGACCGCTTTCCTTAAGACCGGCTTATTCTCTGAGTCCGATATCGCTTGGACCGTGCAGTCAGCTGGTGATTTCAAGAACATCTTCTGGGTCATTGTTTCCTTGGCCTACATCCTTGCGATAATGATCGGCATCGCCTTCGTCATCGGAGGCATCTTCTTCATCGTCAAGAAGATCAAATCCTTGATCAAAGGCGAAAAACAGAATAACGACTTAGCCTTCTACTTCCTCCTCGTCACTTTCGTTAGCGGAGCCATTTCCTACATGGCCTTCTGCATGCGTTATCCTGTCGGATGCACGATGAACGCCAGATACGCGATGCTTCTATATATCCCAATCGGACTTGTCGTGGCCGCTCTCATTGACCACATCCTCCAAAAGTTTGAGACGAAGAAAAAAGAAGCTAGCGCCGCCGCCAGCTTCTGGAGTAAGAAGTAATTAGACTATCTGCCAGCCGTCAAAGCGGTTCATGCCTAAGTTGATGGCGAGATAAGCACCTAAGAACACAAGCACTAGAGACACGATCATAAGAGGTGTCCTGGTGCTTTTTTCTTTCGCCAAGGTGGAGAAAGAAGAATAGAAGACTGACATCGCCCAGATTCCGGCAAGAGGCCAGAAGTACAAGATGTAGCGCATGCAGACACCACCAAGGGAATACATGAGCCAAGTAAGGATGAAGAGAAGGAATGGAGGAAGGATGAGATAGAGCCACTCATCATATTTCTTATTGGCCAATAGGCCTATTGGGAGAAGGAGAGCGAGATAGACGGTTGGGTTAGCAAGCACGCCAACGGAATCGGTGATATAGACATGCGTCTCATGGGCCAGTATCACATTCTGAGTAGTGAAGAATGGGAACTTGTCAAAGGCAAAAAACCCTGCAAAACCCACTTGTTGTATGTTTTCGGAGAAGACTGGCTGTTGCCAGAAATAATGGTAGAAGGCATTGAAGAAACCTTCGCCCGTGACCTTGTTCGTCCTTGGGTCATTGATGGTGAGCTGGTAGTTCGATCCGAATTCGGTGAAGCTGCCAAAACGGAGATAGTTGTATCCTGCTAAGGCAATGCCTCCGAGGAGAAGAACAGCGCCGAAAGAGATGAGAGGGAAAAGATCTTTCTTCTCCCCTTTCGTTAGTTTCGTCCTTCCTTCGAGGATGTATCTCACGAGGAATGGAACGACAAGAAGAGCAAGGATGCCAACCTCTGGCCTTGAGCCCATGATGAGGACATAGAATAAAGCGGATAACCCCCAGTAGAGATGCTGTTTGAATTTCTCATGCTTAAGTCCTTCGAAGAAGTAAGAAAGGAAGAGCGCCATTCCCGCTGCCGCATAGGCAAATGGGATACGGTACTTCCAATCCGTCCATCTGAAGTTGAGGAAGTTATATCCAAGGGTTGAGACAAAGATGAGGAAGCTGAAGACGTAGAAGAACCAGCTTGGGAGATTTGCAGCATATTTCTCTTTGAGAACAAGCGAGAGCCTAAAGATGCCATAGGCATAAAGGACGCTTGCTAGTGCAAGTGAGAAAAGGCCATTTGGAACAAGTGTGAACCCTGAAAGAATATAGACAGGGAACATCACAAAGAAGATTGGGGCAACACCATAGTAGGAATAGTAATTCCCGTTGTAATAGACGGTGTCCCATAAATATGGGATTCCAATTCTTTCACTTGGATTATATGGATTAGAGAGAGTCGCTAAACGAGGATCAGGTTCAGTCATCAGATGAAGATGTCCATGCATGAAAGCGTCGAACTGGTTGTAATAGAGATATGGGTTATCCTCGAGATATTTGAGGCCATCTTCGAACGGATAGGCGTCAAAGAAGTTCTCTGGATGGGCTGCGGTGAAGAAAAGGAAGATGATGAAGAAAGAGACAAAGGCTACTCTGATGACCGAGAGGTCTTTATGTTCCGCATAGGATTTGCTGAGGTTTCCAACCAAATAAGCAAGGAGGGCAAACGCTCCTAACCTCATTCCGGAAAGAAGATAGATGGACCAACTCTGGAAGAGAGTTATTTCAAAGATGAAACCAAGGAGAGCGATCGCGGCTTTGGCAATTGGCGCAGCCGATTCCCTTCCTAATTTCTTCCAATTGAGCTTGATGAGAGGAGTCATCTCTCTACCTAGAAGCGAGATAAAAATATCACCGACAAGGATATTTGCCGGCATCACTTCGCTTGAACCAAGGCCAATTAGACCGGCGATCAGCGAAAGGAGAACGCCCGCCCCAAGATTGACGAGTTCTTCTTGAACAAGTGGATTCTTAAAAGAAAGCTTCTCTTCTTTCCTTTTGAGGAATCTGACAAGGAAAAAGACCCCGTTAATGAGCAAGGGGGCGACAAAAGCAAAGACGAATAATGCCCATTTCATGGTTTATAGATTCCTCCAGAAAGGAACTGATTTTCTAAGGTCTTCCTTCGATTTGACTTCAAGAAGGACGTAAGCGTCGTTCTTCTTGGCCATCTCTTTGAATTCCTTTAGCTTCTCGCCAAGGGTTCCTTCACCTAAAGCGAGATGGTTTCTTTTCCCATCCGAATCATGAATATGGAATTCGTCGAATTTGAGAGGGAGAGATTTCGATAATTTGTATAGCCAATCACCCATCACAGCATCGTGTCCGATGTCGAAATTGAAATGGAAGCCAGCGTTCATCTCATCGCGGTAGACATCTTTGAGGAATGAAGCGCCAGGACAGGTATCGGTGTTCTCGATGACAAGCTTGATGCCTCTTTTCTCGCAGATCTCTTTGGCTTTCGTATAAGCAGGGATAAGCCTCTTGATGTAAGAGTCATATTCCTTCTCGTAAACGTAGTTCCTCTTGCCGGAAATGGTGACGAGAGGACCGCCGTTGTTATGGAAGTTCATCATCTTCACATAACCTTCTCCCAAAGAGGCGTATCTCTCTAAGAGTTTGAGGTAGCCTTCCACCACTTCAGGATATGATCCTAAATCGGCTTCGTCATAGAAATGAAGCGTGATTTGCAGGGGATATTTCTTTAAAAACTCAGGAATTTTGCCTTCTTCCATCTCTTTTCGACAATAGGAAAAGTTGAGGTTCAACTCCACAAAGTCGAGCTCTAATTCCGTAGCTAATTTGAGATTCTCCTCGATGGTGTTGAACTCAAAGAGGATCGGCATTCCTACTTTCATGGTTACTTGATGATTCTGACACGAAGGACGCCTGGGACTTTGAGAAGGTCTTTCTCATCGACTTCTTTATCCGCATCGATGATGGTGTAGGCGTATTCGTTCCTTGATTTATTGACGAGGGAGGCGATGTTTCCTCCGTCACGGGAGATGATAGTTGTGAAGTTATTGATCATGCCAGGGATGTTCTTATGGTTGATGCAGATTCTGACCCCTTGGCCTTTCTTGCCAGCATCCGTGGCAGGATAGTTGACCGAGTTCGTGATGTTGCCGTTCTCAAGGTAATCTTTGAGTTCGGCGATGGCCATAAGGGCGCAGTTGTCCTCCGCCTCTTCGGTTGACGCACCAAGATGTGGGAAGCAAAGGGTGTTAGGCATCTTGACGACATTCGGGTTAGCGAAGTCGGTGATGTATTTCTTGATTTTCCCTTCTTCGAGGGCCTTAGCAAGAGCCTTCTCATCGATAATGCCATCACGGGAAAGGTTAAGGATGGTCGCTCCGTCTTTCATCTTTCCGATGAGCTCATCCCCTACCAAGCCTTTGGTCGAGTCGGTAAGAGGGATATGGACAGTGAGGAAATCAACGTCTTTGACCGCTTCCTCTAAAGAGGAGACATAAGTGACTCTCTTGTTGAGGAGCATGGCGTTATGGATTGATAGATATGGGTCATAGCCAACGACCTGCATGCCTAAATCGACGCAGGCATTGGCGACAAGCACGCCAATCGCGCCTAAACCAAGGACAGCGATGCTCTTGTGGAAGATTTCGTTGCCGGCGAATTGGGATTTGGCTTTTTCAGCGGTTTTGGAGATATTCTCGTCTTCTTTGTTTTCTTTGACCCAGAGGCTGCCACCGATGATGTCACGGCTGGCGAGCATTAAGGAGGCAATGACGAGTTCTTTGACGGCATTGGCGTTAGCGCCTGGTGTATTGAAGACCACCACGCCTTTCTCAGCGTAATCGGCGAGAGGGATATTGTTGACTCCAGCACCCGCTCTAGCGACGGCAAGGATGCCTTCTGGAAGAGCCATCTCATGCATCTTGGAGCTTCTGACGAGAATCGAATCGGCTTCGTTAAGGGATTCGACGGTTTTGTCAGCGTCCTTAAGGGTGGCTAAAGCGACCTTTGAGATCTTATCTAAGCAATAGGCTTTCATTTAGAGATGCTCCTTTTCGAATTCCTTCATGAACTCAACGAGGGCTTTGACGCCTTCGAGGGTCATGGCGTTATAAATCGAAGCGCGCATTCCTCCAACGGCTCTATGGCCTTTGATGGAGATGATGCCGTGCTTTTTCGCTTCTTCGCAGAATAAAGCGTCTAGTTCAGGATCCTTCGTCTTGAAGGTGACGTTCATGATTGAACGGCTATCTTTATCTGCAACAGCGATGTATTTCGAATGGTCAAGGTAATCGTAGAGATATTGGGCTTTCTCAACGTTTCTCTTCTTCATTTCTTCAAGACCGCCTTGTTTCTTAAGCCACTTGAAGACCAGCCCGCAGATGTAGATGTTGTAGCAGGGAGGCGTGTTGTAGAGGGAATCCGCGTCCGCATGCGTCTTGTAGGTGAGCATGGT
>CADCDV010000014.1:0-11027 GCA_902800255.1 uncultured Erysipelotrichaceae bacterium
TATTCAATCTCCACTTCCCCTTCATCTCCTGGGAACATAGCCGGAACGAAAACGACAAGGCCGTCTAGCTTGCAGACTCCTTTGCCTTCGATGCTTAGATCAATGCATTTTAGGTTATAGGTTTTATGAAGGATTGAATCGGTCATCTAAATATAGTTTTGCAGGCGAAATATCAAAATATCCCCTACAAAAGTCAGCTAAATTAAGCAGCGGCCTTTTCTTTTGGAGCGGCCATTAAATCCTTGATGAACTGAACTTCTGCTTCAACATCAAGACGCGGGAAGAGCTGATCTCCCTTAACGACTTTCTGTCCACCGAGAGAGCCGATCTTGGTAGCGGTCTCGTAGTTTCTCATTGAAGGATCAACACCAAGCTGGTCGAAGATCTTCTCGGACTTGGTGACAAGGATTGGACTAAGGAGTTCGCCAGCAAGGAAGATGACGTTGGCGAGGTGAGACATGCAGCTAGCAAGCTCTTCAGCTTTGGCTGGGTCTTTGGCAAGCGCCCATGGGGCAGACTCTTCAATGTACTTGTTGGCAGCACTGACGAGGTCCATGACGGCGGCATAGGATTCGGTAACCTTGAGTTCGTCGCTAAGGACTTCGTAGGCCTTGATGGTCTTCTCAGCGGTTTCTCTGAGGTTCTTATCGAGGTCATTAAGCTCGCCCTTGCAGGCTGGGATAACGCCATCGAAGTATTTGTTGATCATGGAAACGCTACGGTTGAGAAGGTTTCCAAGATTGTTGGCAAGGTCAGCATTAAGTCTTTCGACGAATTGCTCTGGGGTGAATTGTCCATCCTGGCCGAAGATGATTTCTCTAGCGAGGTAATAACGGACGGCATCAACGCCAAAACGATCAACAAGAGGTGGAACAGGGATGACGTTGCCCTTGCTCTTACTCATCTTGCCGTCTTTCATCATCATGAGACCGTGGACAAAGACTCTATTTGGCTGACGGAGATTGAGAGCCTTTAAGAACATTGGCCAATAGATGGTGTGGAATCTGGTGATATCGGCACCAATGACGTGAACAATCTCGGTTTCTGGGTCGTTCCAGAACTTTTGGAACTTGGAATCGTCTTCCTGAAGATATCCGAGAGCGGAAATATAGTTTGTGAGAGCGTCGAGCCAGACATAGATGACGTGGCCTTCTGCTTCCTTGACTGGGATACCCCAATCGAAGGTGGTTCTGGTGATGCAAAGATCATTGAGGCCAGGCTTGATGAAGTTGTTGACCATCTCCGCTTTGCGGCCTTCTGGGGTGATGAATGTCGGATTCTCGTCATAGAGTTTGAGAAGATCGTCGACATATTTGCTGCATCTAAAGAAATAGGATGGCTCCTCTTTCTCCACTACTGGACGTCCACATTCTGGGCAGACATGTTCTGGGCCAACCTGGGTTTCGGTCCAATATGATTCTTCGTGGACGCAATACCAGCCTTTATAGGCGCCAAGGTAAGCGTCGTCGTTTTGAATGAACGAAGAGAAGATCTTCTTAACGGTTTCGTAGTGACGTGGTTGGGTGGTTCTGATGAAGTCGTCATTGGAGATACACATGGTATTCCAAAGGCTAGTGAATTTGACAGCGACCTCATCGACGAAAGCCTGAGGTGAAACGCCTTTAGCTTCGGCGTTTTCCTGAATCTTTTCACCGTGCTCGTCTAAACCAGTGAGGAAATAAGTCTCAAACCCCCTCATTCGTTTTCCGCGGGCGATGATGTCGCAGAGCGTGGTGCAGTAAGCGTGTCCAAGATGTGGGGATGCGCTTGGGTAGTAGATAGGAGTTGTGATGTAGAACTTTTTACTCATGGCTAATGGAACCTCCTCGCATTTAAAAATGCGATCTTTGTAATCATAGCATAGTTTTGTTTCATTAAAACAAAAGCTCTTTCTTTTAGGGCAAAACAGGCAACAAAAAAGACCTCATTGTGAGGTCTTAATTTTGCTTTTGTTAACTTATTTCTTGGCAGCTTCAGCCTTGGCAAGTTTCTTGTTGAACTTGTCGATACGGCCGTCGACAGCAGCGCTTCTTTGTTTGCCAGTGTAGAATGGGTGGCAATTTGCGCAGGTTTCAACCTTAAGCTCGGTTCCGAGGGTGGATCCGGTGGTGAAGGTGGTTCCGCAGCTGATGCAGGTGACCTTGCACTCGTGATACTTTGGGTGGATGTCTTTCTTCATTTCTTTACTCCTTTCGCCTTGGCACTTACTTTTGCCAAAGAGAGTTCGCGTCTAATCATACGCGAGGGAACTTGCTTTCGCAAGTAAAAAGTACGGCTAATTGTAAAGATAGGTTTTAGGGCCTATTCTTCTTTTTCGAGGTTTACCCCATTACTTTCGATGGGCTGTGGTTTATTGGCGGCAATTCTTTGTCTGATAAACATAGTAAGTCCGGTGGCAATTTCCACTATTGCAAGAGCAATCGATGGGGCGGTTCCTGCCACTGCATACCAAACATTGAGGCTGTTGTTTTCGACGTAAGCGACGATCGCTTTTCCTAAAACAATGCCCGAGGTGAAAAGCATGGCGGCAAACAAAACCATTAAGAGCCAAGGATAGATGTTCTCCTCTATCTCTTTTGGTTTTCCAATGACAAGGAGCTGGAATAAAAGCATGACTCCAAGGGAAAGAATGGCGTACATAAACGGCAAGAACGATTTGTCATAGGCTGTAGCCATATCGATGTATGGGGCTAACGCAACGGTCACGGAGTTAAGCAAAAACAAAGAGGCCGCTACAACAAAAACGGCATAGCTGGCAATTCTTCTAATAATCTTCAAAGCTTCCATAATTAATCCTTCACGAGTTCAATCTCGTCGTTTGGCCTCATAAGCATCGCCATTGGGGCTGTAACCATCATAGCTTGTCGGTAGTCCCAAGTCGGGATCATATGCTTAGGGTTGATGGCAATGGCCGCTTTCGTGGCCTCTTGAGGCGTCATTGTGTATGTCCCGTCGATAGGCAAAAGAGCGTAGTCGATGTTCTCGTTTTTGAGATCCTCCATCTCAGGGATAAAGTCAGTGTCTCCAGCGTGATAGATTTTGACCCCATCAACCTCGATTACGTAACCCACGCATTCAGACTTATTGTGATGAGAGTTGTAAGCAGGAACAGCTTTGATTTTTAGACCCTTGGATTCAAAGGTGTGGTAGACCCCGTCAGTGAGAGCGTCCTTGGACCTGATGATGTATCCGCCAGGGTTAAAAGTGATGAGCTCGGTGTTGTTGTGATCGTAGTGTTCATGGGTAATCAAAACAAGGTCTGCAGGGGTCTTGTAACCTAGCCCACAAAAAGGGTCAATGAAAACAACTTTTCCTTCGTTTGTTGTAAGACGGAAAGAAGCGTGTCCTTGATAAAAAAGTTTTGCCATAGATCAACCTCCAGAGACACAGAACACAACAAAGCGCTGGTTCCAATAAATTTTACGATTAGTGATAGCAATAGACAATAAAACTAATAAGAATCGATGCAATCGAAAGAATAATTCCATTTTTCGCGTTTTTACCTATTTTTTAGGTATGAATATTACGCGAATAAATAACGCCATATTCGACACTGAATCCATTCATAAAAATGGCAATTTGAAGCTGTTTTTATGAAGATTGAGCGTTCGTCCATCAAAATAGCCACTTTCCTAAAATAGTAAATGGCAGTCATGAAAACTTTTTACCTTTTTTATAGGTTATGATATATTAAGGCCATGGCACATGTTTCGCTTAACAACAATAAAAACACAAAGAAATATACCAGCCCTGATATAGAGACTCGTTTACTCAAAGAGGCTTACCAAATAGAAGACTTTAACAGGCGAGTAAAATCAGGCGAGGTTTTGCGTTATGCCAACGGTATGTACTACGTTCCTGGGGAAGGCATCCCAGAGTCTTCTGAAGCTATTGCTCTTCGTTACATCTCGAACGATAGAGAGGTGTATGGCTTTTACACAGGAGACTGTTTCCTCAAGTCCGTTAACGGCGTAAATATTTCCGTCAATGATAAAATCGAAATAATGACAAACAAGGCCACCAGCGGCAAGAAGAAACTCTATATGTTTGGGAAACGTTTTATCCTTAGAAAACCATACTATCCTATAGATAAAAACAACGTATCATTGAACGCCTTCTTGACCTATATAACGATGACTCCGCTCTTCAAAATAAAGCAAAATTATTCAATCTTAGCCGACTATGTTAAGAAGGCTCATTTGGCGGCAAATGACGTCATAGAAATGGCGCCTCACTTCCCGGCGAAAACCGCTTCGAAACTTCTGGCATCGGACCTCTACAGATCCCTTTGGAAGCATTAAAAAAACAGGCTCAACGCGAGCCTGTTTTTCTTTGTTGTTAGAGGTAATTATTTCTTTTCTCCGAGATTTAAATCTCCGTATTCTGAGAAGTCCCAATCTTTGTGCTTAGCAATAACGGTTTTTAGGGCTTCTCTCATAAGATATTCTTCGGCAGAACGCTTATCCTCACCGGAGTTTTTAATGGCGATCTCGGCTTTATCCATAGCAAGCTTGGTTTCGCCTTCGGATTCCTCGACTAAACCACTAATAAGGATATAGGCTCTGACGGCTGGTCCGGTGCTCAAGCTAGCGATGAATTTCTTTTCTTCAAGTTTGAGGGAAATATATTCCTCTTTAGCCTCCTCAAGTGGGTTTAAATAGAGGTGAAGTGCCATCTTTTGAGCGACAGCATTGAGGTAGGTTTTGCTAGAGACTGAGTTTTTGCTGTTGATCGTGAAGTCGTTGATTCTTAAGGCTTCCTCGTAGTTTTTCTCATTTAAAGCCTTATATAAAGCAACATCGTTAAGCTTAACGGTGAAGTCGGTGACGGATTCGTAAATCTGGGTTTCACCAACCTCTTCTCCGTGGGCCATTTTATCTTCGGCCATAAGGATCTGGTTATAAGCAATAACGTTGGTTTTGGTGTTGAAGATCATGAGGTATGCGCCATCGTTCTTGGAATCGAGGGCAGCAGGGAAGATGTCGTAGGCGAAGATCATACCGCCGACAGTAAGGATAATTACGCCGACAATATAGAGGGTCATTGCGCCGTGAGCGGCGGAGTTCTTTCCGAAGACCATAAGAACGACGCAGAGGACGACTTCGAGAAGGAAAAAGACAAGAGGCATAAAGATCATAGGTCTTGGGTTGCTCTTTTCGACATCCTTAGGAACAACCTTGGTTTCTCCGGTTAAACCGTCGAACCCACCGAAGCCAAATTTCATTTTGCCTTCGCTGTTTTTCTTGAAAGAAAGGAACAAAACTGTCCAGGAGGAAATCTTATAACCCCCCATTTTCGCGCCCAAGAGGTGTCCGAGTTCTAAAACTAAGGCACTTAAGACAAGTCCAACAAAGACAGAAAGCAAAACAAGCAAGATGCCATCCATTGGCAACGAGTTCCTAATATTGGCATCACTTAATAAAGGTCTAATAACGCCAAAACCAACGCCGACAGCGGCGCCGAGCATGATGGCGTAGACGATATAACCCATCACATCGTTCTTCTTCATATAAAAATCCTCCTCATACGGCAATAAAGCCTCTTATTGCCTGTTCGTCTAGTGGTTGGTGGTAAAGCCAATCACACGTGTACTTATACCCTTTACCAGACGAATTAATTGGGAGGTCGTTAATTCAATTATCCAAGGAGAAACTATGTTGTTTCTCGTCGGTCGACCTCCATTATAATTGCTTTCCTTTTCTATTTCTTCAAAAAATGAACTTTTACCTCTTTTTCTCTTCTCTTGAGAGCTCAACCAAGGCTGGAAGAACGGTCACAAGCGAAGCGGTTATATAGCGTTTCATATAACGATCGAATTTGCTGACAGTTATTGTCGCGTCTCTGAAACAGTAGCCGAATTCATTGCCAACAATGCTCGCATATCTACGGGAGATATTACGGTAGCTAGCAACGCTTAAGCTGTAGTTATTCGCATTATTTAAGATGGTGAAAACCTTCGAAATGATCTTGTTGTAGAAGAAGGCGTCCACTAAATCGTGGGCTGCGCTGTTATAGCTTGATCGGATGAAGGAAAAGTTGTTCTTGGAGTATTCAAGAATCGCCAAAAGAACCCCTTTTACGTCCTTGGCTTCGTTGACTCCTTCGACAACCTCATTAAGGAAGACGGCGGCCAAAAGGTCATAGATGTCGGTGTAGTGGTAGTAGAAAGTCTGTCTGTGGCAACCACATTTCTCACATAAAGTGGTGACGTTGATGTCGTTGAGAGACTTTGTCTGCATTAACTCTTTCAATGCGTATTTAAGTTTGGCTTCGGTGATCATAATTCCTCCTTTCCTTGTTCTCTATTTCTTCTATTGTTTCTGATGTTTTGGAAAAGAATGTCCAAAAGGATGTAGATGATCGCGACAAAGGCAATCATCATCCCGAGTATTGCCCAGTGAGCTTCATCTAAGGCCTGAACATTTAAACCCATAAGGAATGTTTCTTTGCCTTCGGTAGCTAGTGGTGGCCAGAAGACATCCAAATAGAAGATCAAAAGGGAAACGACGATACCTCCCACGAAAACAGTTCCGCGATAGAGGTCAAGAGGGCAGCAAATAATAAGGAACGAGAGCAAGGAAATAACCGTGAAGGCGACCACACTCATGGTCTTTGCCTCTTCAATGGAGACAAATTCAGGGGCGAAAACGCTGGCTAAATAAACCGTTCCAACACATAAGACTTCGGCAATTCCACCAGGGATGGTGTGTGACATAACGCCTTCCATAAACCCACCTTTGAGTCTCTTAGAAGCAGGTTGAAGCGCAAGGAAGAATCCTCCAGCACCAATGGAAACAATCTCCCATATAAGCATGTTTCTCGTTTCGAATGGGTAGCTTGGGCCACCAAAGAGCATCGAAAGTAAGAAGATGAAGCTCACGATGATTGCAAACATGTTTTTGCAAAGGAAGAGGGATGCGGTTCTTTGAAGGTTGTTGATGACGCGGCGCCCTTCAGCAACAACGTCAGGAAGCTTGGAGAAGTCGTTGTCGACAGAGATCATGTGGGCGCTGCTTCTTGCGGCGCTTGATCCAGAGGCCATAGCGATAGAACAGTCGGCGCTCTTGAGGGCAAGGATGTCATTAACACCGTCTCCAGTCATAGCGACCTTATGGCCTTGCGCCTGCATGGCTTTAACTAATAAGGATTTCTGTTCAGGTGTTACACGACCGAAAACTGAATACTTGGAAACAATCTCTGGAATCTGTGAATCCTCTATGGTTTGCATGTTCACATAGTTGTCTGCGTTCTCAACGCCTACGCGCTTCGCAATCTCTTTAACTGTGATAGGGTCGTCGCCCGAAATGATCTTGATATCGACCCCGTTATTCTTGAACCATTCGATATTGGCTTTAGCGTCTGGCTTAATGGTGTCGGAGACGCCCAAAACCCCAATTAATTCAAGTTTTGCTGGCAATTTTCCGTTTTTGATAGGCTTTTGGCTCCAATAAACGGCAAGCACACGATAGCCAAGACCCATAAGCTCATGGATCTTATTAACGGCAAATTCCTTGTCGTCAGAATCAACGAATCCATAGGCTCCGATGACGAACGTTCCTTCTTCTCCAAAGGTTGCCGCGCTGTATTTCTTCTCTGAATCAAAGGCAACGGTTTCGGTCGCTTCAATCTCTAAAGGAGTAAAAGCAGCTAAGATGGCTTTGGCGGTGGCGTTCTGATCTCCGGTAGCCTTAACAACAGCAGCGATATAAGACCTTAAGGTCTCGTCACTATAGTTGCTGCTGTAGTTATAAAGGGATTCGACACCAAGGTTTCCGTCTGTTAAGGTGCCTGTTTTGTCAAAGCAGATCGTGTCGACTCTAGCGAGCATCTCAATGCAGTAGAGTTCTTGGACGTTCATGTGTTTGTTTGCCAAGTTAAGGACACCAACGGTTAAGGTTAACGAAGTTAAAAGGTATAAGCCGGCTGGAATCATGGCTACCAAAGAGCCGGAAAGATTCTTCGTGAATTCCTGGAAATCCCCGAATGTGATGTTCCAATTAAGTCTAGACGCCCAAACAAGTGTCATCGCGATGCCCATAATGACCGCAACTGTTCCTGTGACGTAGAAGATATTTAAGGTCGAACGTTTGATTTCGCTCTTAGGTCTATTGAATTTCTTAGCTTCATCCTGCAAGCCTTCGGCGTAGTTAGCGATTCCAACGCTCGTAACTCTCACATAAATCTTTCCAGAGACAACGACAGTTCCTGAAAGAACCTTATCACCTGGAATTTTGTTGATCTTTTCGGCCTCGCCAGTAACCAAAGATTCGTCGATTGAGGCAACGCCTTCAATCAAAACGCCGTCTGTAGCGATTTGGTCTCCGGTTTGATAGATGATGATGTCGTGGAGAACGATCTTCTCCATTTCCATATCGATTTCTTCGCCGTTTCTAACGCCGCGGACCTTTGGGTCGGTGATAAGCTTAAGCTTATCAACAGCAAGTCTGGCTCTAATATCGGAAACAACACCGATAATGACGTTACTCACAACAGGGATCAAGAAGAGGAAGTTCGAAAAAGGAAGCTTCGCATTCGCCATTAAGATGACGATGACTATGTAGATGAAGTTAAAGAACGTGAAAACGTTGTCGAGAAGGATCTGCCAAATCGATTTGGTGACCTTCTTCTGGGTCTTATTAACGAAGCCTTGTTTCTTTCTAAGCTCAACTTCTTCGGTTGAGAGACCTTCGTGTGGACCTTTCTCTATGTATTCAGCTTTTTGAATTAAATTAATTAATTCATCTCTTCTTTTGGACATAGCCTTGAAAGTATAGCATTAAAAAGCACGCTTTTTATCGGTTTTTAGAAAGAATTTTTGGTCAAAGTACAAAAAGTGAGAAGTGGCCGTAACAAAAAGAACTAATTTCTTTTTGAGGCGAAGAAGTCCTTTAAGAGGGTGTCACACTCATCCTTAAGAACCTCACCGAAGACGAGAGGTCTTTCGTGGCTGCATGGAGAATCGAAGACGAAATAATTGGAAACGATCGCGCCGTCTTTCTCATCTCTAGACCCGAAAACAACCTTAGAAATACGACTCTGAAGTATTGCGCCAGAACACATAAGACATGGTTCTAAAGTGACATATAACGTTGCGCCGTCTAATCTCCAGTTGCCTAAAGTCTTTTCGGCTTCCTTGATGGCCTCGATCTCGGCGTGAGAGGAAATATCGAATTTGGATTCGCGTTTGTTAAAGCCTTTGCCGATGATTTTGTCGTTCAAAACAACAACGGCGCCAACTGGAATTTCCCCAGCAGAACCTGCCTCTTTTGCAAGTTCATAAGCAATTTTCATGTAATCCAAATCAGTCATATAAGAGGATAAAACCACCGCACAGGGGACCCTAACTTATGGCTGCTACCTTCCGGTCCTGACCAGGTTCGAGAGGCTCTCCTCGCGATGGCTCATATATTATAGGGAAGGAGAGGCATATAAAAAAGAGGGACCTTTTTAGGCCCCTCGTTTTGTCTGTTTTTACTTCTTAATAGGTTTGAGGACGGAGATGCCACCCATGAATGGGCGGAGAACCTCAGGGATAACGACCGATCCATCAGCTTGTTGGTTCTGTTCAAGAAGAGCTGGGAAGATGCGGGATGTCGCTAAACCAGATCCGTTAAGGGTGTGGCAGAAGTGCATCTTGCCTTCCTTATCCTTGTATCTAATCATGCCGCGTCTAGCTTGGTAATCTCTGGCGTTTGAAACGCTTGAGACTTCCTTATAGATCTTCATGGATGGGATCCAAACCTCGATATCGTAGGTTCTGGCCATGGAGTGGGAGCAATCGCCAGCGGCGAGTTTATCAAGCTGGTAGCAAAGTCCGAGGCCTTCAACTAAGGCTTGGGCTTTCTTGACGAGCTCATCGAAGGCAACATCAGAGCCATCGTCAGTGGTGTATTGGACCATTTCAACTTTGTTGAACTGGTAGCCACGGATCATGCCTCTTTCTTCGGTACGGTAGGAGCCAGCTTCCTTGCGATAGCATGGGGTGTAGGCGAAGTATTTCTTTGGAAGTTCGTCTTCGGAGAGGACTTCGTCTCTGTGAAGGTTCACAAGAGCGGTCTCAGCGGTTGGAAGGATGAACTTCTTTGGTTCAGTTCCTTCAAGCCAGAAGACATCCTCTTTGAATTTTGGGAACTGTCCGGCGGTGTATCCGCTTTGTTCGTTAAGGATGTGTGGAGGGAGGATCATCTCATAACCATCAGCAAGGTGGCAGGAGATGAAGTAGTTAACAAGAGCCCACTCTAAGCGAGCGCCTAAGTTGGTGTAGATCCAGGTGCCGGTGCCAGAGATCTTAGCGCCTCTCTTATAGTCGATTAAGCCAAGGGATTCGGCGAGTTCGACGTGATCTTTTGGGGTGAAGCCATCGAATGTTGGCTCTTTTCCAAAGTGATAGAAAGGTTTGTTGTTCTCTTTTCCGCCAGCGACTAAATCGTCATCTGGAAGGTTTGGAAGGACCTCGATCTGGGCTTTGATTTCTTTTTCGATTTCGTCAAGCTCAGTCTCTTTGTCTTTGTTCTCGGCAGCGAGGGCTTTGACCTTAGCGAATAAGGCTTGGACATCTCCGCCTTCTTTTTTAACTTGAGGGACAGACTTTGATAAACGGTTCTGTTCGGCTTTGTTGGCCTCAACTTCTTTTAGAAGTTCCCTTCTTTTGACGAACATCTTAAGAAGCGGTTCTGGATCAAAGTCCCAGAGCTTCTTTTTAAGAGCCTCTTTGACATACTCAGGCTTGCTTTCGATAAGCTTGGCATCAATCATTTTTGATTTTCCTCCATCTTTTTTATTAAGGACTCATACAGTCCTTTGAGTTTTTCTCCTAAGATCGTTAGAGAGTTCTCTCTAGCTATCTTGTACCCCTGCATTATAATCGCGTTGTCTTTCGAAGTGGACAACGAATCAACGGTTTTCGCGGCTTCCGTCACATCAGCCGGGGAGTAGCAGTTGACTCCGCCTTGGAGAATGCCGCTTCCTCTTGTAAATCCGACAAATGACCGGCAGGCCTTCTTCATCACTTCCTTCTCTTCGTCATA
>CADCDV010000014.1:11065-13595 GCA_902800255.1 uncultured Erysipelotrichaceae bacterium
ATGAAGCAGGTCGCTCCGCTGATGC
The DNA here is from genome assembly GCA_902800255.1 of uncultured Erysipelotrichaceae bacterium. Lineage (GTDB taxonomy): Bacteria > Bacillota_I > Bacilli_A > RFN20 > CAG-826 > UBA4951. Next base: position 11,091 of record CADCDV010000014.1, read on the forward strand.
CGCTACGGTAAACCTCATCTTCCGTGACCCCGCAGAAACGAAGGTTTCCAGGGGATTGTTTGTTGAGCTTTTTGAGCCCTCCTTCGCCGATCTTACTAGTCGATCCGAAGAAGAAGAAAATGATATTTGGAGTGAGTTCTGCAAGGAATTTTGCTTTTTCGATGGTCTTTTTGTCTTCCAAATCGCCCACCGACATCGCGTACTTCGCATCCTTAGGAAGTTTGAAGTATCTTGGGAATATCTGAGCCTCGAGGGGATCAAGTTCCTCAAACCTAGCGAGGTTAACGCCAGGGGCAAGGACCTCAATGTTTTGGCTCTGGAATCCGCATTGGAACAAAAGGTTTTTGGCTGAGAGGCTAGGCACCAGAATCAAGTCAGCGTCATTAAGCATCTTGAGCGATTTCTGAGGGAGGCTATAGAAGTTCTCCGGGCTCCTTTCTAAGTAACGGCAGAAAGGATCGCTTTCGGCATATAAGGCACTGACTACGACAGGGTAGCCTTCAGCTTTTGCTTCGTGCGCTTTCGCCTCGTCGATAGGCGATAAGAAATGACACACGTCAGGTTCGGCGAAGATACTTTCAACCCACTTGACGTTGTTGAGTTCGAGCGCGCCTTTGATGCTTTTTCTAAGACGCGTTCCCTCAAATATGTCATTCCGCGCCCCAGGGACGAAGCGCACTAAGACTTTCATGTTTATTCGACTTGGTCTGGAGTTGGGTTGTTCTCTGGAACGACCTCTTCAGCGTTTTCTTCAGCTGGGAGTTCTTCCTCAAGCTCAGCCTCATCAACGTGAGGAACGATGGCGAAGGAAGCAACCTTGTTGCCTTTGTCGAGGTTGATGATCTTAACACCAACGGTGTTACGACCCGCGATATGAATCTGTGATAATGGCGTTCTGATAACGATGCCTTTGTTGGTGATGACCATAAGGTCTTCGTCACCGTGGATGCAACGCATACCGGTAAGTTCGCCATTCTTGACGTTGGTTTTGAGGGTTAAGACACCCTTTGCACCTCTAGAAGTGCGGCGGTAGCCGTCATAGTGGCGGGTGGTTCCGTCTTCTTGTGGGACTTCAGTCTCTTCGGCGTAGCTGATCTTTCCATAACCGAGAGTGGTTAAGACAAGGATCTTATCGCCTTCGAGGGATGTGGTGGCATCAACAAGGTGGGAGCCATCTTTGAGGTCCATACCGGTGACGCCAGCAGCGCTTCTGCCCATCGCACGAACTTGATCTTCGCTGAAGGAGCAGACCTTACCATTGCTGGAAGCAAGGCCAATAATCGCGTGGCCATCGGTCTTCTTGACGCAAAGGAGCTCATCGCCTTCTCTAAGGGTAAGAGCCTTCTTACCATTGCTATGGATGGATTCGAATTCGGCCATGGTGGTTCTCTTAACGACACCGTGGACGGTAACGAAGAAGAGGTAGTTCTCGGCACCATACTCGTCAGCTGGGACGATAGCGACGACCTTCTCTTCCTGGTCGAGGTTAAGGAGGTTGATGGCTGGCATGCCTTTGGAGTCTCTGGCTCCGTCTGGGATCATGTAGCCACGCATTCTGTAGACCTTACCGAAGGATGTGAAGAACATGATGTCGGTGTGGGTCTTGGTGTGGAGCATTAAGTGGACGGTGTCGCCACTGGTGGTGGTTAAACCTTTAACGCCACGTCCGCCTCTATTCTGGGTGCGGAAGGTCTGGTCGTTCATTCTCTTGACGTAGCCGTTCTTGGTGAGGACAACAATGATGTCTTCCTGTGGGAGAAGGTCTTCATTCTCGATTGAAGCGGCTTCATCAGAGATCTGAGTCATACGCTCATCGCCGAAACGGTCACGGATCTGAAGGAGCTCTTCGATCATGAGGTCGACGATGTTCTTCTTGTCGCTAAGCAAGAAGTTGTAGTGCTCGATGTTCTTGACGAGCTCAGCGTGCTCGGCCTGGAGTTTCTCTTGCTCTAAGCCTTGGAGACGACGGAGAGTCATGCCTAAGATAGCATCGATTTGAGGTTTCGATAATCCAAATTTCTCTGACAATTTCGCACTGGATTCCTCGTCGGTCTTGCTTCCACGGATGATGTGGATGACCTCGTCGATGTTGTCGTGAGCGAGGATTAAACCAACAACAATGTGGTCTCTGTCGCTGTCTCTCTTGAGAAGGAATTTGGTTCTTCTCGTGAGGACATCAATCTGGAATTCGTTATATCTCTCGATGAGTTCTTTCATCGAAAGGATCTTTGGTTCGCCATTGACTAAGCAAAGGTTGATGACACCATAGGTGATCTGCATTGAGGTGTGCTTGAGAAGGTTGTTGGCAACGACCTCTGGGATGAAGTCTTTCTTGACCTCGATGACGACACGGGTGCCTTCTTTATTGGATTCATCTCTGATATCAGAGATGCCATCGATGACTTTATCACGGGCAAGGGTGGCCATGTTTTCGATCATGGCGGCTTTGTTTACCTGATATGGGGTCTCGGTGATGATGATGCGGGATCTGCCACCGCTCGTTTC
>CADCDV010000015.1 GCA_902800255.1 uncultured Erysipelotrichaceae bacterium
TAGAAAAAAAATTAAAATCTAATATAATTAGTATGACTGAATTAAATAATAATAAATTTTGTCTTTATTGTGAAGACAAATATTTACATATCTTTTTCCAACAAATACTTGTACAATATCGTTAATTCAGTGAACTGCAACCTAGAGTTGACAAAGGAAACAATTATGACAATTGCAGAAAAGTTAATCCACCTTAGGATGAATGCCTCCCTTTCCCAGCTTGATTTAGCGAACGCTTTAAAAGTGAGCCGCCAATCAGTCTCCAAATGGGAAAAAGGTGAATGCGTTCCATCCTTAGACAAAGCCTTAGAGCTTTGCTCCCTCTTTAAGATCACCATCGATGAACTCGTCAATGAGTCGATCGTCATCAACAAGAAGGAATCAAAGAAAGAAGAAGTCCCAGAAGAAGGTAACCATTACTTCGGCACCGATGGCTTTAGAGGCGAATCAAACAAGAACCTCACCGCCATGCACGCCTTCCAGACTGGTAGATTCCTTGGCTGGTACTTTAATAAGCCAGAATTCGCTAAACTCCATGCTGGTCAAGAAAGACCAAGGATCTGTATTGGCAAAGACACCAGAAGATCCTCATACATGTTTGAGTACGCTTTATGCGCTGGTATCACCGCCAGTGGTGCAGATGCCTATATCCTTCACGTCACCACGACCCCAAGCGTTTCTTATATCACTAGAAGCGAGCACTTCGACTGTGGTGTCATGATCACCGCTTCCCACAATATCTTCTACGATAACGGCATCAAGGTCCTTAACCATAATGGCGAAAAGATGGAAGACGATGTCGCCCATCTCATCGAATGCTATATCGATAAGAAGTTCGATAAGCTTGGACTTAAAGATGCGACCGACCTTCCATATGCCGAACGTGAAAACATCGGCAAAGTCATCGACTTCGAAGAAGGAAGAGCGAGATACACCGGTTATCTCATCTCGACTATCCCAACCTCATTTAGAGGTTTGAGGATCGCTCTTGATACCGCTAACGGCGCTTCCTGGGCCATTGCCCCTCAGGTCTTCAAGACCTTAGGTGCTGATATCACCGTCATCGGAGATGAGCCAAATGGACTCAACACCAATAGAGACTGTGGCTCCACCCATATGAATAAACTTGTCGAACTCGTCCAAAAAGGCGGATTCGATGTCGGATTCGCTTTCGATGGCGATGCCGATAGATGTTTGGCAGTGGATGCGACTGGCGAAGTCATCGATGGCGATAAGATCATGTTCATCCTTGGCTCACGCCTTAAGAGACATAGAACCCTTAGAAACGACACAGTCGTCTCTACCATCATGTCTAACAGCGGTTTCGTCAAAGCCCTTGAAGACGCTGGAATGAAGACCGTTCAGACAGCAGTAGGCGATAGATTCGTCTATGAAGAGATGATGAAAAACGATTACTGGATCGGTGGAGAGCAATCTGGCCACATCATCATCAGAAAATACCAGAACACCGGTGACGGCGTCTTGACCGCTCTCAAATTAACCGAAGAGATGCTTGATACCAAGAAGTCACTTAAAGCCTTATCCGCATCGGTCCACGAATATCCTCAGCAGCTTGAGAATGTCCGTGTCATTGATAAGAAAGCCGTTCTCTCTGACAAAGACATCCTTGAGAAGGTCGAGAAGATCAACAAAGAGATGAAAGGCAAAGGACGTATTCTCTTAAGAGAATCCGGAACTGAGCCAGTCGTTCGTATCATGCTTGAGAGTGATGACAAAGAACTCAACCAGAAATACATCGACACTATCAAAGCCATGATCAAAAAAGGAGGATATATCGGTGAGTAATATCAAAGTCAAAGATCTCTACACTCCAAGTGGAATCGATTACATCGATGATTACGTCTTCTCAAAGGAATATCCTTGGGAGCTCCTTGGAGGCATCAAGGAATACATCAAATCCCTAATCGAGAAAGGCTTAGAAGGATTCGACAAGATCCAACCAGATGTCCTTATCGGTCAGAACACAACGATTGCCAAAACCGCGACCATCATCGGTCCAACCATCATTGGCAATAACGTTGAGATTAGACCAGGCGCTTACATCAGAGGCGCGGTCATCGTCGGTGATGAATCCGTTGTCGGAAATAGCTCCGAACTCAAGAACGCTATCCTTATGAGACACTGCCAGTGCCCTCACTATAACTATGTCGGCGATTCAATCTTAGGAAACTACGCCCACACAGGCGCTGGCTCCATCCTCTCTAACCTTAAGAGTGACAACAAACTTGTTGTCATCCATAACGAGGGAGAAAACATTGAAACGGGTATCCGCAAGATCGGTTCCTTCTTAGCCGATCACGCTGATATAGGATGCGGTTCCGTCCTTAACCCAGGAACCATCATTGGGCAAAACACCCAAGTCTATCCTCTCACCATGTGCAGGGGAGTCTATCCATCTGATTCCATTGTCAAAGGAACCAAAGAAATCGTCAAAAAGAGGTAAATCATCATGAAAGTCATCGTTGGAAACGAGAAAGAGATCTCTCAGCTTATCGCTGATGAATTCGTCAAAGTCGTCAAAAACAAACCAAATGCCGTTCTTGGCTTAGCAACTGGAACTTCTCCTTTGCTTGTCTATGCCGATATGGCAAAAGCCTACGAAGAAGGCAAAGTCTCCTTCAAAGACTGCAAATCCTTCAACCTCGATGAATATGTCGGCTTAGAAGGCACCCACAATCAGTCATATAGATATTTCATGACTGAGAATCTCTTCAAGCATATTGATATCAAGTTAGAGAACACCCACGTCCTTCTTGGCGTCGGTGATTACAAAGCCTACATGAACCAATATGACAAAGAGATCGAAGAGGCTGGTGGAATCGATATCCAGATCCTTGGTATTGGCAGCGATGGCCATATCGCTTTCAATGAGCCAGGAACCCCATTTGATTCTTTAACTCATGAGACCGAACTCACTGAGCAAACCATCAAAGACAACAGCCGTCTTTTCAATGACATCAGCGAAGTTCCTACGCGCGCTGTCACGATGGGTTTAGCATCCATCATGAAAGCCAAGAAGATCGTCCTCATCGCTACTGGCAAAAACAAAGCCAAAGCCGTCTATGGCCTTATCAAAGGTGAGATGACTGAGGATATGCCTTGCTCCATCCTCCAGAAACACCCAGACTGCGCCGTCTACGTCGACGAAGAAGCCTACTCTTTGGTTAAGTAAAACCAGACATTTTTACTTACAAAAGGGGACGGCCATCTACTACCGCCCCCTTTTCTCTTAATATGTATTCAATTTAGAAAGGAACACATCGCCATGAAGTACATCGAAGAAGTAATCGAACAGGTCAAAAAAGATAACCCTGACCAACCTGAATTCCTCCAAGCCGTCAAAGAGGTCTTAGAGAGCTTAGAGCCAATCATCGCCATGAACGAAGAGAAATATAGAAGCCAGAAGCTTCTTGAGAAACTCGTCGTTCCAAATAACATCGTCAAATTCGATGTCAAATGGATGGATGACAAAGGAGTGGAACAGACCAATAAAGGCTACAGAGTCCAATTCAACAACGCTGTCGGTGTATATAAAGGCGGACTCCGTTTCCATCCTTCCGTCAACCTTTCCATCCTTAAGTTCCTTGCCTTCGAGCAGTGCTTCAAGAATGCCTTAACCGGCTGCCCAATGGGCGGTGGCAAAGGTGGATCTGACTTTGATCCAAAAGGTAAGAGCGAAGCCGAGGTCAAACGGTTCTGCATCGCCTTCATGGACAAGCGTTATCCACATATCGGCGTGGGTGTTGATGTCCCTGCTGGCGATCTCGGTGTCGGTGGCAGAGAGATCGGTTTCATGGCTGAGGAGTATAAGAAACAGACCGGCACCCTTGGTGGTGTCCTTACTGGCAAACCTCTTTCGATGGGTGGTTCCTTATGCAGAACCGAAGCGACTGGTTACGGCCTTGTCTACTTCGCCGAAGAAATGCTTAAGAAGAGACATGATTCCTTTGAAGGAAAGACTGTTGTTGTTTCTGGTTCTGGAAACGTCGCTATCTACGCGATTCAGAAAGCCGAGCAGCTTGGCGCGAAAGTAGTGGGATGCTGCGATTCCTCTGGTTGGATCTATGACAAAGACGGAATCGATGTCGCTCTCTTAAAAGAGATCAAAGAAGTTAAGAGGGAAAGACTTTCTTCATACGCTGCAGATAGACCAAGTGCTGAATATCACGAAGGCAAAGGTGTTTATTCCATCAAGTGTGACATCTATATGCCATGCGCCACTCAGAATGAGCTTGATCTTGAAGGCGCTAAACTCCTCGTCAAGAATGGCTGCTTTGCTGTCTGCGAAGGCGCGAACATGCCAACCACTAGAGAAGCGACCGAATACCTTCTTGCCAACAAAGTCTTATTCACCCCAGGCAAAGCTTCTAATGCCGGCGGTGTCTCTTGCTCATACTTAGAGATGGTTCAGAATGCCAATAACGAATCCTGGCCATTCGAGAAGGTTGATATGAAGCTCAAAGAGATCATGGTCAACATCTTCCATAACGTTGATGAAGCCGCCAAAGAAGTAGGGCAAGAAGACAATTACGTTGTCGGTGCGAACATCGCTGGCTTCAAGATCATCTATGACGCCATGTCCAAAAAAGGACTTCTCTAATCAAGCACAAAAAAGAGAATCCCCTGCGAAACCAGGGGATTTTTTCTTATATCAGCGCTGGTTTTCTTTATAGCCACTTGCCGTTCAATTTGGCGAAATTAGTTTTCAACCTGTTTGTATAGACAGTACAAACCAACCTTGAATAGGGTAGAGTATAATTATAATATAAGTATGAAAGAATTACGTTTCGAGTGGGATGAAAGGAAAGCCACAAGGAACGAGGCGAGCCATTATAGAAGGTAAGGGAAAGAATATGAGGGAAGAATACGATTGGAGCAAAGGGAAAAAGAACCCTTATGCCAAACAACTAAAGAAACAGGTGACGATTAAGCTCTCTGAGGATGCGATCGCCTATTTTAAGATGCAGGCGAAGGAAACCGGAATACCATATCAAACGCTCATCAATCTCTATCTGACTGACTGTGCCAGAAGCGGCAAACGCCTCGCGATATCCTGGAACTAATAATCTTTTGCTTTCGTGCTCCACAAAACTAAAAATCCCCTGCGAAATCAGGGGATTTTTTAATGAAATGATCAGTATTCGACTCCGCCCCACTCAGTAACAGTGAATCCGCCTCTTTCGTAATGGGTCAAGGTCTGTTCCTTGATTGGAGTCTCTTCATCCACTTTCTTGATGTGCATGAGGGTCCTGATCGTTGTGTCCGGCTCTACGGAGAAGCCTAATGGGCATTCCTCATTTCTTTCTTCGGTCTGTTCGAAGTAGATGAGTGATTTCTCATTGTTCTCTAACACAGGGAGCCAATACATGATGAACTCATCGGTCTCTCTGTTTGTGTAACCGATATAGTCCATCTTCTCTTCTAAGAAGGATATCGCGTTCTCTTTGGTCACGTAGAAGCCTTCACTCCAATCGGTTTCATAGTTGCCGATCTCATCGAAGTACAAGGCGTAGTATTCTCTTTCACTTCCTTTTAAGGTGAATGTCCCATCTTCCTTGAGGTGGATATTCCAACCATCCTCATATTTAGGGTAGGTGGTCAAAAGTCTTTCATCTTGAACGTATGTGACCTTTAGATCCATCTCTTCCTCAGGGTAGAAGTAGATGATTGGCTTCAAAGGGACAAGGTGATCGTAATCATACGTGTTTGAACAAGTATCCTCTACGCTTGAAGAGGATGAAGTGGTTTCTTTGCCAGAAAGGGATGAAGTGGTATCTGTCGTCCCACAGCTTCCTAACAAAAGTCCAAGCAAAGGGAAGATCAATAACTGTTTCTTCATATACGTTTCTCCTTAGTGCTCGGTTCCACCCCACTCAGTGACGGTGAAGCCTTTTCTTTCGTAGTGATGAAGCTCTTGCTCTTTAATGGCGGTGGCTTCATCAACCTTCTTGATATGGATGATTGTTCTGATAAGGGTTTCAGGTTCAATAGAGAAAAGTAGAGGACATTCTTCATTCCTTTCCTCGGTCTGCTCAAAGTAGACAAGGGACTTCTCGTTGTTCTCAAGGACTGGTAACCAGAACATGATGAATTCATCGACTTCTCTATTCGTATAGCCAATGAAATCCATCTTTTCCTCTAAGAACGTTATAGCGTTCTCCTTAGTGACATAGAATCCTTCATCGAAGTCACAGACATAATTAGGTTTCTCATCGAAGAAGAGGGCGTAATACTCTCTATCGCTTCCAGGAACAGTGAAGGTTCCATCTTCTTTGAGATGGATATCCCAGCCATCATCATACTTAGGATATGTGGTCAAAAGCCTCTCATCAGAAAGGAATTTGACTTCAAGATCCATCTCTTCTTCAGGATAGAAGTAGATGATCGGCTTTTTGACTGGTACGTCTGACGCTGGCCTTCCGCACCCTCCAAGTAGGAGAGTGGCAAAAGGAATCAGCAATAATTGTTTCTTCATAAGGTTTTGCCTCTTTAGTGTTCGATTCCACCCCATTCGGTGACGGTGAATCCAGTTCTTTCGTAATGGGTTAAGGTTTGTTCTTGTATGTAGGTAGGCTCATTCACTTTCTTGATGTGGATGATCGTTCTGATAAGAGTGTCCGGCTCCACGGAGAAGCCTAATGGGCATTCCTCGTTTCTCTCTTCGGTCTGCTCAAAGTAAACGAGAGATTTCTCATTGCTCTCAAGGATTGGGAGCCAGTACATGATGAACTCATCGGTCTCACGGTTGGTGAATCCCATAAAGTCCATCTTCTCTTCTAAGAAGGAGATCGCGTTATCTTTGGTAACGTAGAAACCTTCAGTGAAGTTACAGGTATAGTTTGGAACCTCATCGAAGAAGATCGCGTAATACTCTCTGTCACTCTCTCCAGTTGTGAAAGTGCCATCTTCCTTAAGATGGATGTTCCAACCACCTTCATACTTAGGATAGGTGGTCATGAGTCTATCTTCGTCATAGAAAGTAACGGTAAGATCCATCTCTTCCTCAGGGTAGAAATAGACGACTGGTTTTCTTACTCCAGGAGGGAAGTCTGGAACGCGAATGCTTGAGCTTGATTCTTCCTCTTTGCTGCTATGGCTAGACGAAGCGGAAGTAGAAAGACGGCTAGAACTCTCTTGTAACGATTCGGTCCCTTGAGTAGGTTCGCTGACGCTCGTCCACAAAGGTTCTGGTGTGCCGCCTGGGGAAGGTGGCTCTTCGTGTCCACAACCCGCAAGCAAAAGAGCGAATAAAGGGAATAAGAGTAATTGTTTCTTCATATACGCTTTCCTCCTTTAGTGTTCGACGCCACCCCATTCGGTGACGGTGAAACCATTTCTTTCGTAGTGGGTGAGGGCCTGTTCTTGGATTGATGTCTCTTCATCGACCTTCTTGATATGGATCATGGTTCTGATGAGGGTGTCAGGCTCAGTTGAGAAAACTAATGGAGCGTCTTCATTTCTTTCCTCAGTTTGCTCAAAGTAGACAAGAGATTTCTCATTGCTTTCAAGGATTGGGAGCCAGTACATGATGAACTCATCGGTCTCTCTGTTTGTGAAACCCATGAAATCCATCTTCTCTTCTAAGAATGATTCAGCGTTCTCTTTTGTGACGTAGAAGCCTTCATCGAAGGTGCATTCATAAGTGGACTCCGCTTCGTAATATAAAGCGTAGTATTCTCTATTGCTTCCAGGGACGGTGAAAGTGCCATCTTCTTTAAGATGGATGTTCCAACACCCGTCATATTTCGGATATGTGGTTGTGAGGAGCTCTTCATTAACGAAGGTGACGCTTAAATCCATCTCCTCCTCAGGATAGAAGTAGATGATCGGTTTTCTCTCGATTGGCTCGCCGCTTCGGCTTTCGATTTCCGCAATAATCGATGAAAGATATTCTTGCATATTGACGGAACTAGAACTTTCCTCCGATGGAGCGGTCGTCATGCCTGAGCAGGTCACGCTTGGATCTGCGCTCGAAAGGCCGATGCTATTTTTGTAAGAGCCTTGTGAAGGTGGTACTTCGTGGCCACAGCCGGTAAGCAAAAGAGCGAATAAAGGAAATAAAAGTGTCTGCTTTTTCATATGCCCTGTTCCTCCAAAGATTAGAATATTCATGGCTCTAGCCAGAGCCGTAATAGTAGAAGGTTGAGTTACCCATTATCGGTGCGCCAGCTTGATAGTATTTGGTGCATTGCGGGTTGGTGTAGAGGTAGTTGATGCTATATGCTCCTCCATGCGCGGAATATTCAGGATGGATCATCTCGCTATAGAACTTATGCATCTCTTCAGTTGTGGTATATAAGGGTTCTCCTGCCTCGATCTTGAACGAGGTGTCAAACCTTAGACCGCTTCTCCCGTAAGCGTCCGTAGTGACGTATGACTGATATATCTCAACCGTGAAAGCGAAGATGCGTTCTCTTGGTGTATTTGATGATTCGCTAGATTCTTCTGACAAAGAAGAAGACGAGGTGGTAGCAACGCTCGATTCACTTGGGTAGGCTAAAGATGACTCTTCCAAAGATGAAAAGGACTCCATCAAAGAAGTTGATGAGCTTTGAACGCTAGGGGTGCATGAAGAAAGAAGGAACCCAAGAACCAGCGATGAAGCGATATTTTTTGTTTTCATTCTTCCCAAAGCCTCCTTTGTTAGCCTGACTTTAGCAAAAACCAAATAGCAAATTCAATAATTGTTTTTGAGGTACCCCAAACCCAAAAATGGTCATGTAAAGGCTTTCATGTATTTTTCTATAGAAAAAGCGTTCAATGTATATAAAATGTGGAGTATGAAAAAAGATTACGTATCCCTCCGTTCTAAATCCTCTCTCAACAAGCATGACATTTTGACCATCTCCGGCCTTGCTAACAAAGACTTGAAGAAAGGCTTCAAAACCATCAATGGTTCCGTCGGTGCTTATTATGACGAAGAGAAGAAGTTCGGAAGGGTCCCAACCATTGAGAACGCCATCAGGGAGAAGTTCTCCGAGAAGATGGCCTATGCCTCAGTCACGGGACATGACGAATATAAGAAAGGCATCCTTAACTA
>CADCDV010000016.1:0-7929 GCA_902800255.1 uncultured Erysipelotrichaceae bacterium
CGGCGGATTTGCTGACAACGACGAAGAGCTCGTCGAAGTCGCGAGAAACGGCTTTGCCCTCTCCCCAGTCCACCAGATTCTCGTTGAGAAATCCGTCAAAGGATACAAAGAAATCGAATTCGAGGTCATGCGTGACAGCAAAGACCACGCGATCACCATCTGCGGCATGGAAAACGTTGACCCAGTCGGCGTCCACACCGGTGACTCCATCGTCGTTGCCCCAATCATGTCCCTCAATGAGCACGATTTGAAGATGCTTAACGACTCCGCCATCAAGATCATCAGAGAACTCAAGATCGAAGGCGGCTGCAACGTCCAATTCGCCCTCAATCCAAATTCCAGTGAGTACTTCTTAATTGAGGTCAACCCACGTGTCTCCCGTTCCTCCGCTCTCGCAAGCAAAGCTAGTGGCTATCCAATCGCCAGAGTCACCGCCAAGATCGCTCTTGGTATGGAACTTAGCGAGATCCCAGTCGCTGGCGGAACCGCTGCAACTGAGCCATCCCTTGATTACGTCGTCGCCAAATTCCCTCGCTTCCCATTCGATAAGTTCACAAGCGCTTCGAATGAACTTGGAACCCAGATGAAAGCCACCGGCGAAGTCATGGGTATCGGCACCACCTTAGAAGAGTGTGTCCTCAAATCCATGAGATCCCTTGAGATTGGCGCTTGCCACCTCCATAACAAGATCTTCGACGAAGTTTCAACCGAGGAGCTCAAGAAACACATCAGCACCTTCAAGAGCGACAACGTCTTCGCTATCTGCGAGCTCTTAAGAAGAGGCGTCAGCGTCGACGAATTATTCAAAATCACCGCCATAACCCCATTATTCTTGGAGTCTTTCAAGAAAATCGTCGATATGGAAAAAGAGATTGCTGCTAAGCCAGGCGACCTTGAGATTCTCAAAGCCGCTAAGGTCATGGGCTTCTCTGACAAATACATCGCCAAGCTTTGGAAAGAGAAAGAACTCGACGTCTATAACAAGAGAATCGAAAACAACATCATCCCAACCTTCAAGATGGTCGATACCCTCCACACCGGAGAATATATCGCCTACCTCTACTCCACCTATCAGAACCTCGTTAATCCAGCCTTCAAGAACGAATCCCGCTTAACGAATAAGAAGAAGATCGTCGTTCTTGGCGCTGGCCCAATCAGAATCGGCCAGGGCGTTGAGTTCGACTACTCCACCGTCCACGCCGTCCAGACCATCAAACGTGCTGGATACGAAGCCATCATCATCAATAACAACCCAGAAACCGTCTCCACTGACTACACCACCGCTGATAAGCTCTACTTCGAGCCTCTCACCGTGGAAGATGTCATGGCCATCATCAACTACGAGAAACCAGAAGGCGTCATCGCCTGCTTAGGCGGACAGACCGCCATCAACTTAGCGGATCCTCTTGCCGCTCGTGGCGTTAAGATCATCGGCACCGATTGCGAAGCCATCGACAAAGCCGAAGATAGAGACCTTTTCGAGAAGGTTTGCAAATCCCTTAACATCCCTCAGCCAGACGGAACCGCCGTTACCTCAATCCCAGAAGGCATCAAAGCCGCTTCGAGAATCGGATACCCAGTCCTTGTTAGACCATCATTCGTTCTCGGTGGCAGAGCCATGCAGATCGTCAATGACGAAAACGGCTTAAAGCACTACCTCAAGACCGCTGTCGAAATCGATGAAGACAAACCAGTCCTCGTTGACAAATACATCGTCGGTAAGGAAGTTGAGGTCGACGCTATCTGCGACGGCATCGACGTCTTTGTCCCAGGCATCATGGAACTTGTCGAAAGAACCGGTATCCACTCTGGCGACTCCATCTCCGTCTACCCATCCTTCTCCATCAGCGACAAGGTCAAAGGCATCATCCTTAGCTATGCTAAACAGTTAGGTCTTGGCATTGGCATCAAAGGCTTATACAACATCCAGTTCATCGTCGATAGAGAAGAAAAAGTCTACATCATCGAAGTCAACCCACGTTCATCAAGAACCGTCCCATTCCTTTCTAAGGCTACCGGATACTCTTTAGCGGATATTGCTACCGAAGTCATCCTTGGTAAGAGCCTTAAGGAACAAGGCATCTTCGGAATCTACCCAGAAGAGAAGAAGAGATACTACGTCAAAGTCCCAGTATTCAGCTTCAACAAGATCAAAGGTCTTGACGCTTATCTCTCCCCAGAAATGAAATCCACTGGCGAAGCCATCGGTTATGATGACAAACTTAATAGAGCCCTCTACAAAGCCTTACAGGCTGCTGGAACCAAACTCCAGAACTACGGAACCGTCTTCGTCACCATCACTGATGAAGATAAGGAAGAGGCTCTCCCACTCATCAAGAGATTCTATGACCTCGGCTTCAACATCGAGGCCACCAGCGGAACCGCCTCCTTCTTAAAGGAACACGGCAGCAGAACCCATGTCCTTAAGAAGATCAAAGAAGGCAGCACCGAGATCCGCGACTCCATCAGACAAGGACATATCGCCTACGTCATCAACACTGCCAAAGTCGGTGAAAAGGCCTCCGAATCCGATGGCTACCAAATCAGAAAGTACGCGATCGAGAGCAACGTCACGATGTTCACCTCCCTTGACACCGTGAGAGTTCTCCTCGACGTCTTAGAGGAAACCACCATCACCATCTCCACCATCGACGCCTAAGGAAGTAGCAATGAAGAGAAGCTTATTTGAAATCGAAAAGAACATCCCTCTCACGAAAGATGTTTTTGAGATGGTCTTAAATGGAGATACCTCGGGTATCACCAATGCGGGCCAATTCGTCAACATCCTTCTTGATGGCTATTACCTTAGAAGACCTATCTCCGTCTGCGATTATGACGAAGGTAGCCTCACCCTCATCTACAAAGTTGTCGGCAAAGGCACCAAAGCCATGAGCGAGATGCCTGTTGGCACGAACCTTGACCTCCTTGTCGGGCTTGGCAATGGCTATGACTTATCAAGAGCGGGCGACCACCCTCTCCTTATTGGAGGAGGCGTTGGAGTCCCACCTCTCTATAACCTTGCGAAGAAACTCGTGAAGGAAGGCAAAAAAGTCTCGGTTATCCTTGGATTTAACAAAAAAGAAGAGGTTTTTGCCGAGGATTCTTTCAAAAAACTGGGATGTGACGTTACTGTCACAACCGTTGATGGCTCTTACGGAACAAAGGGCTTTGTCACGAGTGCCCTCCCAAGCAGCTATTCATATTTCTACACCTGCGGCCCAGAGCCAATGCTCAAGGCCGTCTATAACGCGACCACTACCGAAGGGGAATTCTCCTTCGAGAGAAGAATGGGATGCGGATTCGGAGCCTGCATGGGTTGCTCTTGCAAAACCATCACCGGCTACAAGCGCATCTGCAAAGAAGGCCCAGTCCTAAGGAAGGAGGAAATCCTATGGGAGAAATAGACACCAAGATCAACTTTCTCGGAATCGAGATCGATAATCCAATCATCCCAGCCTCTGGAACTTATGGATTTGGCTATGAGTTCGCTGAGCTCTATGACATCAACATGCTTGGCACCTTCTCGTTCAAAGGAACCACCGCTGAACCAAGATTTGGAAACCCAACGCCTCGCATTGCTGAGTGCCCAAGCGGCATGATCAACTGCATCGGGCTACAAAACCCAGGCATTGAGAAAGTCATCAGCGAAGAACTTCCTAAGTTAGCGAAAGTCTTCCATAAGCCAGTCATGGCCAATATCTCCGGCTTCTCCTTAGAGGAATATGTCTCTAACTGCGAGAAGATCGACAAAGTCGATATGGTCGGTTGGATTGAGCTCAATGTCTCTTGTCCAAACGTCCATGGCGGAGGACTTGCCTTCGGAACCGATCCTGACAACGTGAAAAACGTCGTCAAGGCCGTTAAGAAGGTCATCCACAAACCACTCATCGTCAAACTCTCGCCTAATGTCACCGACATCGTCGCGATTGCGAAGGCCGCTGAAGAAGGCGGAGCGGACGGCATTTCCCTCATCAACTCCTTGATGGGGCTTAGAATTGATCTTAAGACCGGGGAACCAATCCTTGGCATCAAGACCGGAGGCCTCTCTGGACCTGCCGTCTTCCCTGTCGCCCTTAGATGCGTCTAACAGGTCTCTCACGCCGTAAAGATTCCAGTCATCGGCATGGGTGGCGTCTCTAGCGCAGAGGACGTCCTTGAGATGATGATGGCCGGTGCCACTGCCGTTGAGATAGGCGCCGCAAACCTCATCAATCCTTATGCTTGCAAAGAAATCATTGAGGATTTGCCGAGGATAATGGAGAAATACGGCATCAAATCACTTAAAGAAATTATTGGAGGAAGAAAATAAGATGGCAAAAGACGTAATCATCGCTTGCGATTTCGAGAGCAAGGAAAAGACACTCGAATTTCTTGATAAGTTCACTGGCAGAAAGCCATTCGTGAAAATCGGCATGGAGCTCTTCTATGCGGAAGGCCCATCCATCGTGAGAGAGATCAAGAAGAGAGGACATAAAATCTTCCTCGACCTCAAACTCCACGATATCCCAAACACCGTCAAGAAAGCCATGGCCAGACTCTCCGGCCTCGACGTTGATATGTGTAACCTCCACGCCGCAGGAACTAGAGCCATGATGGAAGCCGCCATCGAAGGCCTCACTAGACCAGATGGAACTAGACCTCTTCTTCTTGCCGTTACCCAGCTTACCTCCACCGACCAGGAATCGATGGAAAGAGATATCCTCATCCATGAGCCAATCGACAAGGTCGTCATGCATTATGCCAAGACCGCCAAAGATTCCGGCCTTGATGGCGTTGTCTGTTCACCTCTTGAAGCGGGCAAGGTTCACGAAGTCTGCGGAAGCTCCTTCCTCACCGTCACCCCTGGCATCAGATTCGCCGATGGCGACAAAGGCGACCAGAAGAGAGTCATGGATCCAGCCGCTGCAAGAGCGATTGGCAGCGACTACATCGTCGTCGGACGTCCAATCACCGCTGCAGCTGACCCAGTTGCCGCTTACGAAAGATGCATCAAAGATTTCTTAGGAGAATAAAAATGGAAAATATCGATCAATTAATCGCTAAAGACTTACTTAGCATCAAGGCTGTCTTCTTCAGCCCAAACAAACCATTCACCTGGGCAAGCGGAATCAAATCCCCTGTCTATTGCGACAACCGTCTCACCCTCACTGCCCCAGCAGTCAGAACCGACGTTGAGAACGCTTTAGCGGAGACCATCAAAAAGAACTATCCAGATGTCGAAGTCCTTATGGGTACTAGCACTGCTGGAATCGCCCATGCTGCTATCGTCGGCCACATCATGAATCTCCCAATGGGTTATGTCAGAAGCGGCGCCAAAGACCATGGCAGACAGAACCAGATCGAAGGCAAACTTGAAAAAGGCCAGAAGGTCGTCGTCGTTGAAGACCTTATCTCCACTGGCGGAAGCGTCCTTGAAGTCGTTGATGTTTTAAGAGAAGCCGGTGCTGAGGTCCTTGGCATCGTCTCCATCTTCACCTATGGCATGAAGAAAGGCTTAGAGAGACTTGCTGCCGCTAACGTGAAGAACATCTCCCTCACCAACTTTGACGTCATCGCTAGCGTTGCCGCCAAAGAAGGCTATATCGAAAAGAGCGACATCGAGCGCTTAATCAAATTCAGAAACAATCCAAGCGACGAGAGCTGGATCAAAGGTGAATAGAAATGCGCAGCGTCATCGATATCGTTGATTTATCGGTCGAAGAGATTGAGAGCCTCTGCAAGAGGGCTATCGACATCTCCGAGCACCCAGAGAAGTATAGCGAAGCCTGCAAAGGCAAAAAGCTCGCTACCCTTTTCTATGAGCCATCAACGAGAACCCGTTTATCCTTCACTGCTGCCATGATGGAACTTGGCGGCAACGTTCTTGGTTTCGCTGGTGCGAGCAATTCTAGCGCCGCCAAAGGCGAGAGCTTTGCCGATACCGCGAAGACCGTTTCTTGCTACGCTGACATCATCGCCATGAGAACAACGCAAGAGGGAGCAGCCTTAGTTGCTTCCCGCGCTGGCTCAATTCCAGTCATCAATGCGGGCGATGGCAGACACTGCCACCCAACCCAAACCATGGCGGATTTGCTGACGATTTATAAAGAAAAAGGCGGTTTTGATAACCTTACTGTCGGTTTCTGCGGTGACCTTAAACTTGGTAGAACCGTCCACTCACTCTTAGCCGCCTTGTCTCGCTACAAGAACATCAAAGTTGTCCTTATCTCTCCAAAGGAACTCAAGCTTCCTGACTATGTCAAAGAAGACATCCTTGAGCCAAACCACATGGAATACGTTGAGACCACCTCTCTTGAGGAAGCCATGCCTTCCCTTGATGTCCTTTATATGACCCGCATTCAGCGTGAGAGATTCGATGACCTTGCCGAATACGAAAGGCTTAAGGATAACTACATCCTTACCGTCGATAAGCTCTCCACTGCTAAGAAAGACATGATCATCATGCACCCACTCCCACGCGTCAACGAGATCAGCGTCAAAGTGGACGATGACCCAAGAGCCTGCTACTTCAAGCAATGCTTAAATGGCAAATACATGAGAATGGCCCTCATCCTCATGCTTCTTGATATCGCTAAGAAGAGCCCTGTCAAAGAAGATGTCTTCGCTGGCAAGGGCTACATCCATAGCGAGCACAAGTGCAACAACCCTAAGTGCGTGAGCCAGGGTGAGCAAGAACTTGAGCCACTCTACAAAAAGATCGATGACGAGGGACACATGAGATGCGTCTATTGCGACATCGGTGAGCCAAGCAAGTAAAAAAGCAAAAAGAAAAGAGGCTGTGAACCAGCCTCTTTTTTGTTTGCGTGGTTGCTTAGAAGAAGACGCCTTCGGATTCCTGTTTCATCGCTAAGCTAGCGGTGAATGGGATACGAGTGGTGTAGCCTTCTTTGGCAGCGACATACTTCTTGGCCCAAAGGCTGAAGATCTCGGTGTTCCAGTGATTGACTGTGTCGTTATAGACCTCACGGGCAGCGGTGATTTCCTGCTGGAGGTAGGAGTTCTGCTGCATGACAGCGGCGATTTCCTGATGGGCCTTGAGTTCTGGGTATTTCTCGAAAGCGATGTTGATCTTCTTGTCGATGTTCTCAAGGGTGGTCTGGAGTTCGTTACGGGCAACATCTGGATCGATGCCAGCGCGGGCCTTGGCGATGTTGGTGAAGGTGTCCTTATCTAAATCAACGGCCTTGTCGAGAAGCTTGGCGGCGTTCTTGAGGATGGTGACGCGCTGGACCATGTAGTTGTCGATGGTTGAAGCGTCGTGCTGGATCTTCTGCTCAAGCTGCTTGAAGTAGGTCTTGGCTTTGGCTTTCTTGAACATGTAGACGATACCGCCGATGATGAAGAGGAACCAAACGCCGATGTTGATGAACTTGTCCATTCCATCAAGCTCGACTGGAACTTTCTTTTCGATGACGTGGACACGAAGTCCTTCGGTATTTTCTAAGGACTTATCTAATTCGTCTAATTGTGGTGCCATATTGATATATCTCCTTTACTGGTGTTGGCTTTATATTAGCACCCTTAGGGTGCAAATAAACATATTATTTGTCGACAAAGTACTCAACCAAGGTGTCGTTCAACTCTTGGAGGAAATCCTCATTGCCTTCGAAGATGGCCATAAGACCTCTTTCGAAGTGGGTCATAGCGGCTCTAAGAGGAGAACCGCCGAAGTTGCTGTCCTTGCCTTCGAGGTAGGCTTTACGGGAAGCACCGACCTTGGCGATGCCCATATTCGAGACCTTATGGACCTCGTCATATCTGATCCAATGGACTGGAACTGAATGCCAGCTTCCATCTCCACCGAAGACGGAAACGTAATCGACCATCGGGACCTCGATGAAGGACATGGCGTTCACTCTGACTGAGTCTCCACTGCCTCTCCTTGAGGCGGCTTCCGCTTTCAAAATCAGCGGCAAATCCTGCCCGGCT
>CADCDV010000016.1:7951-9603 GCA_902800255.1 uncultured Erysipelotrichaceae bacterium
AAGATATAGTCGTAAGGCTTATGGATTTGGTAGAGAGGGACGCTGATGACTGGAGCAAGATCGAAGAAGAGATTCTTGATGAAGTTGTCGCAATAGTTAACGAAGTCCTCTTTGATCTTCGAAAGGTCATAGCCCATGAAGTTGGTTGGCGAAGAAGAATAATCGAATCTCTGAGAGTGCTCACTTCTGACAACGGTGATCATGTCTTTCTTGTAGATTGAGAAATCGTCTCCGTAAGGCTCAGGGTTCTTCATGAGATCGAGGGTGTTCCTGATGGCGAGAGGAGTATAGAGCAAACGGAATTCAACTTCGTTGTTTCTGTCATATGCGCCGAAGAGGGCGTCGAATTCGTCGTCGCCCATCTTGGTGAAGTTCTCGCTGATATTGCCAAGGTCTTTGACCTCTTCTTTGTCGAGTTTTTTGATTCTGTTCTTGATGAACTTCTCTCTTTCCTTTTCGCTCATTTTCTCGGCATGGACCGGGGTGCGGGAGAATCTCAAATGAGGAGCGGCTTCGGAGCCATAGACAAGCTGGGTGATGGCGGTATATCTAGGAGCCGGTTTCTTAACGTAGGCATGAAGTGTCTCCGAATGATGATGCGTCTGAATACGGCCTTGGCTATCGCGTGAGGTTGTCGTCCAGTGAATCGTCAAAGTGCCTTCGTATGTCTTTTCGTACATGCTGCAATCAAGGACTTTCTCAAGGACGAATGGGTTGCCTTGAATCTGACCGCTTAAGACTTCGAGGACGGATTGGTTTGGATCGGTGACTTCCTCGAATCCGAACTTCTCCATGAGAGCCTGAAGCCTATCGCCCATAAAGATTGGGTCAAGGTCGATGATCGGGGTGGCTTTTTCCATGATTTCCTGAGGGGCTCCCCAATCGAGCATGTCATTTAATGGGGCGGTGTTCTTGTAACAGGCCGAAAGAAGTTCGTCTTTCTTCTTTTTGGCTTCATCGACGATCGCTTGAGCGGCCTTGAGTTTCTTCTCGACGGTCATGACCTCGATGAGGATGAAAGCAATGACAAGGACAAGTCCAACACCAAGCATGATCCAACCGACGAAAGCATAATCGAGGTCAGATGTGCCAAGGAAAATGCCTGCGATGGCGGCGATGAATGAAATAACGGCAAGGACGATAAGAAGCGTCTTCTTCCCTGCTACTTTGTTACGGGCTTTGAGGGCCTCGTTATACTTGTCGTTGGCTTGGTTGTATTGTTTGACGAGTGCAGCGTTCTCTTCTTTGCTCACCCCGGATTTGGCGCAGAGATCGTCGAAATACGATGCCGCAGTATCGTGATACTGCTTCTTGAGCATCGAGTTATACATCTTCTTCGGCTGATAGATTACTTGCTTCTCTGTTTCATCTGCCATTAGCGCATTCCTCCGAATCCACCGAATCCACCAGGCATCTTGCCTGGTTTGCTGTATTGTTTCATCTGCTTCATCATCTGTTTGGAGTTCTCCCACTTACGGATGACGCGGTTGACGTCGGCGTTGGTTTTGCCTGCGCCTTTTGCGATTCTGTTCTTCTGAGAGAATTTGAGGACTTCCGGATGACGTCTCTCGTATGGGGTCATCGAATTGATGATGGCCTCGAAAACCTTCATCTCTTTCTTGGCTTGCTCTTGTTGTTCTTCGCTCACCTTT
>CADCDV010000017.1 GCA_902800255.1 uncultured Erysipelotrichaceae bacterium
CGGTCCATTCATCGGTACCCTTCAGAACAACTCAATCCTCTTCGCCTTAACGATCGTTCTCCCTCTCTTCCTTATCTTCGTCGTTGATGGTGTTTACCTCATCATGTACGCGACCAAGAGAGAATCGATGCTCAGCGATCAAGAGAAGAACGACCTCCTTGAAGAAGCTAAGAGACAGGCAAGAGAAGAAGCCCTTGCTGAAATCAGGAATCAATCCAAGAAGGCTGAGGAAGAGAAATAACTCCTCACAACAAAAAGAAATCAACCGGTCAATAAAGGCCGGTTTTCTTTTATCTAAAAACGCCTTACACGCGAGCACGCGCACAAAAGCCCCATATAGCTCTCTTATGAAATGAATCGAGTATTTTCCTAAAGGAAAAGAGAATCGCTTTGTATGGTGCCTTTCTAGGGGTGTGTTTTCGGTATGGCAGAGGGATGTAGCTATAGAACCACATAAACCTAGCACAACAAGGCATAAGAAAAAGCCCTCCCGTGAGGGAAGGCTAAATCAATTGTTGATGTGATTAGAAGGCGACGATTGGGAGGTTGACGCTGATCATGCCGTTCTCTAAGGAATTGGCGTATTTTCCATAGACGGTATTGCCAGTGTTCGCGCTGGTGCCTTCGAGCCAAATGGTGACGATGATGGTCTTTGTTTCGCTGGCGGTAAGAGTGCAGAGCCAATTGTTGTCCTTGGTTTTGTTGGCAGCGGTAGTGCCCCAGGATCCCTGCAAGTTGGCCTTAGCGTGGGTGGTATCAGGAGTCTTGAAGATATTGGAATCGACGGTGCCGCAAAGGGCGCTGATGTCGTATAAGTCATTCGCGCTATCGTCGTCATCAGAGTCATAGTTGAATCCAACATCAATTAAGTCTTTGTTGAGGCCTTTGTTGTCATTAGAGCCAATGCTGTTTTGAAGAATTAAGAGGGTTTCATCTGTGGCCTTGTCTTCAACAAAGGAAACACGGGTGATAGCAGCGGCATAAGAATCCGCGGAACCGGCAGTGTCATCGACAGGATCGATGCTTGGTCTATCGAGATAGATTTCAAGATCGGCATTGCCGGTGGCAGTGAGAGTCATTGTGAACTGGACATAGCCAACGCCGGCATTCTCTGAAATAGCAGTAGCATACTGTCCTTCGCCGCTGGCGGTCCAGGTTGGCTTGAAGATATGCTGACCATCATCAGAGGAGGTATCGGTTAAAGCGGCATATGGAGCGTAGGTGAAGGAAACTTTCTTGCCTTCTCCTGGAGCAGATCCGAGGGTGACGGTTTTACCATCGGCTGATAAAGTGACGGTGCCCTCATAAGCGACGTTGTCAACTTTAACGGTTGGAGTCGCGCTTGCATACTGCTTGAGTTCGAAATCGACCTGTGAAGCAGCGGCGTCTTGGCTTTCAGTAACGGATTCGCCAACGGCACCAACGAGGTTGATGTCACCTTGGCTTGAAGCTAGTGTGGTGCTATCGGTGCAACCGACAAGGGGAGCGCCAGCCTTTAATCTGAGATCGAGGCTGCTGCTCTTGCTGTAGATGCCGATGTTGGTGATGTCGATATCGGCAGATTTGGTGGTGGCGAACCAGGCGAAGCCGCTAACAGCGGTAGCACCGGCGGTGATGCCAAGCATGGAAGCCATGGCGAGGACTAACTTTGATTTCTTTGTCATTTTTAATTTCTCCTTATTTAATTAGGGGTTTGAATTCGGGTGACCGACTTCTAATTAAGCGCCAAAGGCGACGATTGGGAGGTCGACGTTGATTTCGCCACCGATTGGGGCGCTGTAGTTTCCGTCATCGTCGACGGCTGAAGTACCTTCAAGCCAGATGGAGACATGGACAGTGAGGTCAGCTGCGGTAGTGACTTCGCCGATGTACATGTGAGTAGCGTCAGCGGTTGGAGCAGTGCTACGGATGCTGTAATTCTCGGTGTAAGGTTTCACGAGGTTGGTGACACTGGAATCAACGACTTTAGCGATTTCATAGTCGCCAGGTGTTTGATTAGCGTTGACGTTGGTGCTGTTGTAGTGCTCAACCTTGTCTTTGGAAATGCCTTTTTGATAAGCCTCGAGGTCAGCTTTGTTTGAAAGGACAAGCGCGGTGTGATCAGTGTAGAAACCAACACGTGCAACTTCGGCAGCAGCCTTATCCTCATCTTTGCTGCTATTGTTAGCGGTGATGGACGGACGATCAAGGAAGATCTTGAGGCTACCGGTTGATGGCTTGATGAAGGTTAAGTCAAATGAGATGTATTGCTCACCAGCAGTCGCATCATCGATTAAGGTAGCGTTCTTTCCTTCGTTGGCGACTTGCCAAACTGGCTTGTAGAAAGTATTGGCATCAAAGGAGCTGATATCGGTTAAGGCAGCTTTGTCGCAATAGACGATACGGATTTCCTTTCCGTTTCCAGGAGCGGTATCAAAGATGACTTTATTGTTGGCGCTGTCAAAAGTGGTGGTGACAACCGCACCATCAATATAGGCGGTTGGGTCAGCAAGAGGGGTGCCAGCAAGAGTGAATTCGGTTTTGCTTCCGTCACCGGTAAAAGTTTCGAATAAGCTGGTGGTATCGTTAGCAGCCTTAAGGTTGAAGTCATTAGCATCGCTGTTGGTTCTGACAACACCTTCAAGGTTGTCGATAACAACGCTGAGGGATGGGTTCTTGTTGTAAACACCGATGTTGGTGACATCAACATCAGCAGTCTTGGTGGTAACGAACCAGGCAAAGCCGCTAACAGCAGTGGCACCAGCGGTGACGCCGAGGAGTGAGGCTAAGCCCAGAATCATTTTGGATCTAGTTTTCATTTTGGATTTTTCCTTTCTCGAAGCTTATAAGCAGAAAAGCCCAGCTTCGATTGTCTGGGTTCTGATGGATTTCTTTATTTACCGTCGGAGTGATCGTCCGACCATCCTCTCGAAGGAACAACGGGCAAGTTGTTTTAAGCCCTTTTTTGAGGACACCATAAGTTTAGATAAGGATTTAAACGTTTGCAAGAGTTACACATTCAACTTTTTTGCAAGAAGTCAAAAACATTCGAATAGCAGTGGTCTTTTGATGCCAAAGAAAATTTTACAATTCATGAACAACAAAGTAAAAACAGATCCAGAACTGGTTAAAACAAGCTTAGATGCCACTTCCGGAAGAGATATAGGGGGGATCCCCATACTCAATAATTCACTTCTTGCGCACGTATATAATATATAAGGTTAAGAAAAACTATAATCTGTCCAAGGGTTCTGTAAACGCTTTCAAAAATGTAAATAAAATGTAAGCGTGACTCTTGACAACGTAAAAATCCTTACCTATTATATGCGTGTATAGCAAACCCATGGAAACATGGCGACGCAAAGCTACAGGGCCTCGCAAATATGCGTGGTAGCCAGTTGCCTGGAGTTCCGAACTCTAGATCAGTGGGCAACTGGTCGATGAGTGTGAATATCCAGAATCTTCTGCTAGTGCCCTGGAACGCAAAGTGATTCTGATGGTAGGCCAAAAGCCTTGTCCCAGCGGCGCAAGAAAGAAGTAGCGCCGTTTTTCTTTCGCCATCATTTGATATAGAATACTCTTGACGAAAACCTTTGGTTTTGTTTTGGCAAACCAAGTCGTAAGAGCTTTTCAAAAGGAGGTTGCGGTTTGGAACAGATAGAGCCTGTTGAGACAGTTACGCTTGATAATGGCAGCGACAATGCCGTCAAGTTGATCGAGCCACGTGAGCCTGATTTTCTTAGACGCAGACGCAGAAGGCGTATCGCCGCTATTGTTTTTGGCATATCCATCAGCGTGATAACCATTCTCATCATCATCGCTCTTTTGGGCCGCAATTTCGGTTCATTCACCGTCAAACTTGAGCAAGTCAAAAATGAGCTCTCGATCGGAGATTCCCTCACAGCAGGGGGTAGTGGCACGACCTTAAAGAACAATACTACCTACCTCATGGCAGGCGGGTACGAGTGCAACACCCCGATGTGCGCGGATGACCTGATGGAAGAGGACTATCTCGACAAGGATGTCGCCGATGAATCGGTCATTCTTGGTTCTAGAAAAGCCCTCGATCCAAACGAGTACAACCAAGACTACAGCTTCAAGTACACCTTCTACCTCAGGAACTCTTCCATGAGTGAGATGGCAAAAGCAAACTATTACATCGACTTCTCATCGATCACCGAGCCAACGAACACTGATGCTAGCTGCGCAATCGAGGATATCGTCAGGGTCAGAGTCTATGACTCTCACTTCGACGAGGACGTTCTCGAGCACGATATGGTGGGCACATACGCCCGCAAAGCGAAGAACTTCTCTCAGAATGCTTCTAATAACGAGCTCATCACCGGCACCAGCGAAACCACTAATGGCTACACGGCGAAAAAAGATGAGAACAAAGGATATTGCACTAATTTCCTTAACGACGATGGCAACGATCCGTTAGCCATGATCGTCATGAAGAACGAGACTTATCTCCAACCTCGTGAGATCAGACGTTTCACCGTCGTCATCTGGCTTGAAGGCTTTGACACCGACTGCGTCGGCGAGAACCCAGTGGGTGCCGCTTTGACGATGGCGATGCACTTCACCAGCGAGTCTTTGACCCAATCCTGGGCCAGGGATTCAAGCGGAAGCACTCTTGAAAGTGCTTCAAGTATTTCAGAGTAATTAGCGGAGGATTTTGTTTACGCGCGTACGTAGAGGAACAAAAATCGGCGTTAGGCAAAGAAGCCTTCTTTGGGCAGGTCTTGCCCTTTTTTCGCTTACTTTGAGCGCCTTCGTCACCTCAACGATCGCCTGGTTCAGCGTCTCTGACTTCCTCACCGTCGGAAATATCTACGTCACCACGACCAACCACGATATCCGTATCGGCCAAAGGAACGAGAAAGGCATGATCGAATTCGCCTCAAACGATGAGATCCATAACGACACCCAAGCCTTCCTCACCCCAGTGAGCAGCATGTTCCAGGACAATAGCGAGTACACCGCAACATCCTTCCCAACCCTTTCTAACGAATACCCATCCGCTCTTGGATACCGTCAGACAGGAGTGGCCACAACCGGTTTCTACCAAGAGGAGATCTTCCTCACGACCGATGTTGGCACCTATGTCTATCTCGATCCAACAACGAGCGTCACCGCCAACACTTCCCTTAATGAAATCGCCGCCGTCCAAACCGGATATAGCGTCGAGGACCTTAACAAAGTGGAAGAGGCCATCCGTGTCTCTTTCTACTCTGAAGATGGCTACGTCATTTATGAGCCAAACGTCGATGCTTCATCAAAGACAAAACTCGGTGGTCTTCTCGATGTCAGCTTCTATGACGGATACATCGATTACAATTCTTCTTTTGAAGAAGTATTGTATGGGGAATATAATGAAGACGCTAATTTAGTTTACGAAGACGCCGTGGACCATGATGTCGTCCATCATGAATACGACGATTCGAAACCAGGCGTCGGTGGAAAGACGAAAGCGGGCATCAAGCATCTTGATCTTGAAAGATCTGCCTCCGAAGGCGGACTTAAGATCAAAGAAGAAGAAACCTATGCCCTTTCTGACCTTCTTCATACGAAGAAATGGGTCACTTACATCGCCCCAAATGAGATCAAGCGCCTTGTCATAACCATCTATCTCGAAGGATGGGACAAAGAATGCTCGAACGAACTCATTAGCGCCGCCTTCAGCGCGCATATCGCCTTTATGGGTGAACACCGCACTGTCGCGCCGAACAACAACTAACAACATCATCAAAGAGGAGAGAAATAATGGAAAACTATTTCAATTACCTTCGTGAAATGGTCCTAGCCGTCCTTAGCAATTTCGCTAGGTGGATGAACATGCGCTGGGCCGTCCCATGGGCCCCAGTCCCTGACGATTTCGTGCGTTACGGAATCATCTTCGACAACTTCGCATCCGGCTTCGGTTTCTGGGGCTGGTTCTTCTTTGTCCTCTTCGCCATTTTCTTCGTCGCAGCCATAGGCGCACTCGTTTTCCTCATCTATTGGCTCTTAAGAAAATACATCAAGTTCTACCGCACTGAGATCGATCGCGAAAGGTTACGCGAAGAAGTCCAGAACCTTCAGATCGAGCTTTATAACGCCACCCAAGAAAAGAACAGAATCCTTGGCCTCCAGCTTGATTCCCTTGGCATCTCCCCAAGCGAATCCATCTCCGTTGGGGCTAATAACGAAATCTCACCTCAAACCGAAGAAACAGAAGAAGGGGAAGAAGGTGCCGTCCCAGGAGAAAAGGACGTCAGATTCCCTCGTCTTATCGCTGTCGATGAGAAGTACGCCGAGATTTCTACCCATGTCGAGCTTCCTGCTGACGCAACCGACATCACCCTTCAAGAAATCGTCGAAAGATTCAGAAACTACGCTGCCTCTCAGCTCAAACTCTATTACACCATCCCTGCGATGCGCGCTTTCTTCGCCTCCATGGGAACCGGTAAGATTATCATTCTCGAAGGTATTTCCGGTACAGGTAAAACCTCCTTACCTTACGCTTTAGGCAAATTCTTCCAGAATAACTGCACGATCTGCTCCGTCCAGCCATCTTGGAGAGACCGTTCCGAGCTCTTAGGCTTCTACAATGACTTCACGAAGAAATTCACTGAGACCGAATTCCTCCGTAGCATCTACGAATCCACCTTCCGTGAGGATATCAACCTCATCGTCCTCGATGAGATGAACATCGCCCGTATCGAGTACTACTTCGCTGAGTTCCTTTCCATCATGGAAATGCCTAACCCATCGGCCTGGAATATCGACCTCATCTCTTCCCCACAGAAAGATGACCCGAAGCACCTCCACGATGGCAAACTCCTCATCCCTCAGAACGTCTGGTTCATCGGCACCGCGAATAACGATGACTCCACCTTCACCATCACCGATAAGGTCTATGACCGTGCTATGTCGCTTTTCTTCGACAACAAAGGTATCGCTTTCGAAGCCCCATTCACCGAGGCTCTCCCTCTTCCATTTGAGTACTTGATGAAGCTTTATGCCGAAGCCAATAGCAACTTCCCGATCTCTGGAAAGACGATTGAGAAATTCACCGAGCTCGATGACTTTGTCATCCAGCACTTCAAGCTTGCCTTTGGTAACCGTATTCTCAAGCAGCTCAATGCCTTCGTCCCATGCTACGTCGCCACCGGCGGAACCGAGCTTGAGGGCGTTGACTACATCTTCGCCACGAAGATCCTTAAGAAATTCGAATCACTCAACATCGCTCACTTACGCGATGACTTAATCGAACTCGATGCCAAGCTCACCAAGCTCTTCGGCAAAGCCGAGTTCAAGATGTCAAAGGCCAAGATCGCCGGCTTCCTTAAGGACGTCGGATAGTCTTTTGATCCAAAAATCTCCCACAAAACAACATTCTTTTTAAACCATGGCGAAAAAGGAAAAAGACACCGCAAAACTGACTCGCGTCCATTCTGACTATACGAAGAAGATGGATTCGCTCCTAAAAGGGAGCCTTCCTTTCAAGTCGTTCGTCGAGGCCATCAAGAAGACCGGTGAGAATAGCGTGTTCCAAAGAAACCGCCATGAGAACAAGACCTATGACGACAAGTGGGTCACCGAGCTTGATACCGGTTTTGACGCCATCGACCGCATCATCGCCCATCCTCGTACCTTCATTAAGGAGACCCAGGATTTAGTGCTCGCTGGCCAAGCAAAACGTATCAACTCAACCTCAATCCGTCACCTTGCGTCCCATACCCGTTATATCCATGGCTTCAACAAGCAAGGCCAGATTGTTCCTGAACGTATTCTTTCGATTGGGTCTGACGTCGATATGCAGATCTATGAGAACCGCGTTCTTATGTCTCTCATCCAGCGTCTTACCTTATCGATGGGGTCCGTTACGAAGTCGATAACCGTATCAAGATCTCCATCGAATCCGACGATAAAGGCGAATACGAGAAGAACAAGATGCTCCTTGCCCGTATCAAGAACCTTTCCGAACGCGTCAACTTCTATATCAAGTCCCCATTCATGGAAGAGATGAAGGATGCCAAAAGTGTCCACTCACCTCTCCAGATGACTAACCTTCTTCTTAAGAACCCTGACTACCATAAGGTCGCGGTCCTTTGGAAGTTCATCGATTCCTATACCAAACTCGGCATCTCTTTCGATATCGAGGAGAAGAAGGGGGAATTCGATGAGGCTTATTTCAATGAGGTCTATGGACTCACTGCTGCCTCAATGGCCACCCTCCACACTCATTTAATCGATAACAGAGTGGTCAAAACCAAGGAATCGGAGAAAGAAAAAGCCAAAGCGATGACCAAGCACTTTGAGCCAAAGGTCATGCTTTCCTTAGAAGATGAGACCTTCCTTTCCCATAAGTTCCGTTATGACCAGTTCCCAGAGCATGAATCTCTTCTTGTCACCCCAGATAGAGAATTAGAAGAGAAAGATTTCGCTTGGACCCCAGATGAGGTCAAAGCCTTCAAAGAAAGCGATAACGAATACTTAACTGCCGAGATGCTCACCGCCAAAGAACTCCGTGAGCAAGCCGAAGAAGAAAGAAACTTC
>CADCDV010000018.1 GCA_902800255.1 uncultured Erysipelotrichaceae bacterium
AACCAATGACCGCGATGGACGCAGGCGCAGATATGTCTGCCGTATCTTTCCACAAGACCGCCGGCTCATTGACTCAATCGTCTGTTCTTCTCCTAAACGAGCACATGTTTAGGAAAGAAGAGGTGCAGATTTCTCTCAACATCCTTAACACGACTTCACCATCGACTTTGCTTATGGCGTCTTTAGACGGAGCCCGTGCTTTCATGGCGTCAAAGAAAGGTCAGGCCGCTATGGCGGAGACCTATAAGCTCGTCGAATACGCTAAGAAAAAGATCAACCAAATCAAAGGCTTCGAAGTCAAAGACAAAACCTATTTCAAATCAAATGGAGCCTATGATTATGACTCCAGCAAATTCGTCATCGCGATCGACAAACTCGATATTGATGGCTTTGATTTGTACCGTCTTCTCATCGACAAATACAAAGTCCAAGTTGAGCTTGCTGAAACTTACGAAATCATGTGTGTCTTCGCTATCGGAACGAAGAGAAAGCACGTCGACGCTTTGGTTGAGGCCCTCAAAGATATTTCCGCAAAGCATTATCACAAAGACATCGTCTACGAAGACCATCACTTCGATAGCTCTTTCCCATTCATGCTCACAAGGCCTCGTGTTGCCTTCCACGCTCCAGGAAAAGTTTTGCCTCTCGATGAACTAGACGGAACCGTATCCAAAGAACAAGTCATGATGTATCCTCCTGGAATTCCGCTTATCGTTCCTGGCGAGGTTTGGACCAAAGACCTCATCAAGAGGGTTAAGTTCTTCCAAGAGCACAAAAAAGAAGGCGTTCGCCTCCTTTCATCTTTTAAAGATGGCTTCCAGGTAATCGACACCGACAATTGGCGTCGTTTCTCCACTTACGAGAAGAAGCTCAACGATTATCACCGCACCAAGAAGACCACGCCTCTCAATGATGGATATCACGTTCCATTTGAAGGCGAGAAACACAAAGAGACCCTCGTCCTTCTCCCTTATCGTCTTGATACCTGGAGAAAGAAAGCTAGACCTGCTCAGGTTGCATACAAAGACGTCATCACCGCTATCGCGAAACATGAGAAAGTTGTGGTGGGCATCCATCCGAAATATCACAAAGAACTCGCTCCAATCTACGAGAGAATTCCTAACGTTGAGACTATCTCCGTTCGCTATAACGACGCTTGGGCAAGAGACAACATGCCTCTCTTCATCACTAACGGCAAAAACCTCAGAACCGTTGATTTCCGTTTCAACGCTTGGGGTGGAGACTATGACGGTCTCTACAAGAACTACAAAGACGATGACAAGCTTAGGTCAGTCATCTCGAAGAAGATGGGGCTTATGTCCTACGTCCATCCGAAGTTCGTCCTCGAAGGAGGGTCGATCGCCGTCGATGGAGAAGGAACGCTTATCACAACGGAAGCCTGCCTGCTCTCTCCTGGCCGCAACCCATGTCTCACCAAGACAGAAATCGAAGAAGTCCTTCGCGAATATTTAGGCGTCGAGAAAATCGTCTGGATTCCTCATGGAATTTATGAAGACGAAACCAATGAGCATATCGACAACATGGTTTCTTTCGTGAAACCGGGAGAGGTCATACTCGCATGGACGACCGACAAGAATGACCCTCAATATGACTATTGCCAGAAAGCGTACCGCGCTCTCAAGAAACAGACCGACGCAAAGGGAAGAGAATTCATCATCCACAAGATGAAGCTTCCTTCACCGTTATACCTTGGCAAAGAAGAAGCCAAATCACTCGTTAACAATAACAACACCCTCGATAAGAGAGTGGCAGGGCGTCGCTTAGCCGCCTCATACGTCAACTACTACCAAGGCAAGGACTTCATCATCCTTCCAGCCTTTGGAGTCAAAGAAGACGAAGCCGCCCTCAAGACCATGGAGAAGGTCTATCCGGATAAAGAGATCCATCAGGTCAACACCCTTGAGATCCTTTATGGCGGAGGAAACATCCATTGCATCACGATGCAGGTTCCATCCAAGGAGGAGAACTAATGAAAATCAAAGTGGCCATTACCCAATTCTCAATGCCTGACAATTATAAGAAATGCATTGAAAAAGCCGACAATTTTATAAAAACCGCCAGCAAAAACGGCGTGGATTTGCTTTTGCTTCCTGAGCTTTTCGAAGGTTATTACTTCTGCCAAATCGAGAATTATGATTTCTTCTCCAAAGCCGAAGAAGCCAAAGACTCCAAGACCTTGAAACACTTCCAAGAGATGGCCAAAGAATACAAAATCGTTCTCCCGATTTCTTTCTTCGAGAAGTCTGGAAACTGCTATTTCAACTCTCTCGCCATGATCGACAAGGACGGCTCCATTGTCGACATCTATCGCAAGAGCCATATCCCAACAGGGGAGTGCTATGAGGAGAAGTTCTACTTCACCCCAGGCGACACCGGATTCAAAGTCTTCAAGACCAAAGCCGGAAATATCGGCGTTGGCATTTGCTGGGATCAGTGGTTCCCAGAGACCGCAAGGATCCTCGCTCTTAAAGGAGCGGAGATCCTTCTCTTCCCAACCGCGATCGGTTCCGAACCAGTTCTTCCAAAAGACTCCAAGAGCCATTGGCAGAACGTCATGAAAGGACACGCTGCCGCAAACATCATGCCTGTTATGGCTGCCAATAGAGTGGGCGTTGAGTCCATGGGCAAATCCAGCATGAAGTTCTATGGCTCATCTTTCATCGCCGATCAGCATGGCGACTTTGTCGAAGAGATGAACCGCGAGGAAGAAGGAATTCGCTACGCCGAATTCGATCTTTCCGAAATCGCGAAAGAGCGCTTCGGATGGGGAGTTTACCGCGATCGCCGCACCGATCTTTACGAAGATTTACTTAAGCATGACGCCTCAAAGTAGCATTTAGCTGCTTTGACTTTTTTCATCAAAAATCGCCGAATAGGTATATATCAAAATCACATTTTGATAAGATACTTTTATGAACAAAAACGACGTTAAGAGAAATCAACCTCGAAAAGGTTTCATAGATCCGAATAAGACCAAGACCTATTTGGTGTACCACGAAACCGATCTTTTGACGTTCCTTCGCGAGAAGATGGCGAAGCAGTCTCAGCACAATATCCGCCACATGATTTCGAACCACCAGGTCGCTGTCGGAGGCGCTCCAGTCAATGAGTGGTTCTATAAGCTTTACCCAGAAGACGAGGTCACAGTCAGCTGGACCCCAATCAAGAAGAGGGAAAGAAAAGACCTCCCAATCATCTACGAAGATGAAGACATCATCGCCATCAATAAGCCATCAGGCCTTCTTTCCGTCGCTAGCGACAGAGAGAAAGGCAAAACCGCCTATCGCTTAGTTACAGATTGGCTTACCCAGACCAATAAAAAAGCCCGCGTTTTCGTCGTTCACCGTATCGACGAAGACACATCAGGCGTTTTGATTTTCGCCAAGAGCTTTGAAGTCAAAGAAGCCCTCCAGAACCATTGGCAGGAAATCGTCACCAAACGTGGCTACTACGCAATCGTTGAAGGGGAAGACATCCCTGAAGAACAAACCCTTAAGAATTACCTCTGGCTTGATGAGACGACTTTCCAGGTGAGAGTCACAAAGAGCAAGAAGAATAGCAAGCTCGCGATCACCCACTACAAGAAGATGGCGGCCAAGAACGGTTATGCCTTACTTGACGTCAACATCGACACCGGTCGTAAGAACCAAATCCGTGTCATGCTTGGCAACATCGGACACTACATCATCGGTGACGACCGTTATGGTGAACCATCCAACCCACTTAAGAGACTTGGCCTCCATGCCTATGAACTCGACTTCACAAACCCATTAAATGGGAAAGAATACAAAATCAAAGCAGAGATGCCTGCGTGCTTTAAGAAGCTCTTCTGGGTGTCTCATGCTGAGAAACGCGCTTTAGCGGAAGCCAAAAAAGCAAAGGGAGTAAAGAATGGAAGCAAACGCCGTAAGTAAAACATTCTTCCGCTCGGCCTTCCTTTTGAAGCTCCGTAGTTCTTTTACAAGCGTCATCCCGATTGTCGCCGTCGTCTCGATCCTCTTCTTCACGGGGATCGTCGCTGACTTCGGTTTGCCTGCTTATATCTCATTCTTAATTTGCTCTGCTTTGATCGTCCTCGGCCTTTCATTATTCAACGTCGGTTCCGAGGCTTCGATGTCCGCAATTGGAAAAATCGTCGGCGAATCCCTCTTCAAAAAGAGAAAAATCTTCTTTGTCGTTGCCACGACATTCATCATTGGCGTCCTTGTCACGATCGCTGAACCTGACCTCAAAGTCACCGCTTCTCAGATTGGTGTAGATGAGGTTTTGCTCATCGTCATCATCAGTATCGGCGTTGGCTTATTTGTCGTTTTTGGTGTTCTTAGAATCATCTTCAATAAGAACCTCAATATCATGTTCATCTGCTTCTATGGTTTAGTGTTCATGCTGGCGGGAATCGTCAATCCTAAATTCCTTCCGATTTGCTTTGACTCAGGCGGCGTCACGACCGGGCCAGTCACCGTTCCGTTCATCCTCGCCTTTGGCGCAGGTTTAGCGGCTTCAACCGCAAGCGGCGGCAGAAGCGGCGAAGACTCCTTCGGCTTAACTGCTTTAGCCTCCGTTGGACCAATCATCACCGTCATGGTTCTTTCCTTGTTCCTCGATGCTGATTCGTTAACCTTCGGAATGACCCAGAGCTTCGTCATTGATGCGAAGACTTTTGATGGTTTCTGGCCGTTGTTCTTTGCTTCTGCTGGCGACCATTTCCTCGCTGAGCTTTGGATGGTTGGAATCGCAATTGCTCCGACAACGATCTTCTTCCTTGTCTACGACCTTGTTTTCATCAAGTCACGCAGAGTCAGGATCGTCAAAATCCTCATCAATATGCTCTATGCCTATTTCGGCCTCGTTATTTTCCTGGCCGCGGTTAATCTTGGTTTCTTGCCAGTCGCTCAAGAAGTCGGAGAAGGTTTAGGTGCTTCAGGAGATATGCTAGGAATCGCTGTCATCATTGGTGCAGCCTTCGGCTTATTCGGTGTTCTTGCTGAGCCAGCCGTCCATGTCCTTGTCCATCAGATTGAGGTCATTTCCGAAGGAACCATCAAATCCATGGCTGTCGGACTTGTCATGGCTTTGTCCGTTGGAGGAGGCGTCGCTTTAGCGATTATCCGTGCCTACTACGGCTTCAGTATTCTCTATTACATGATTCCTGGCTACATCATCGCCTTAGGATTATCGTTCTTGGTTCCAAAGATCTACACGGCTATGGCCTTCGACTCTGGCGGAGTCGCTAGCGGACCTATGGCTTCGACCTTTGTCCTTCCTTTCGTAATTGGTTTTGCCTATCAATCTAGTGATGGAGTTGGAGTGGCGGAGAACGCCTTCGGCGCGATTGCGATGATTGCCTTAATGCCTCTCATCGTTATTCAGGGTATGGGCTTATACGCGAACATCAAACGCTCCATCAACAACTACATTGTTCGTAAGAGATTCCACGAAGATGACGACCTTGTCATCATTTCCTTTGAGGAGGCTAAAGCATGAGCGAGAAAAGACGCTTTGTTTTGAAACGTGCCCCTAAAGCCAGTGAAGGAACGCCTTCCCAGGAAGCAAAGAAGGCTTATAGCCCTCTTTATGTTGCCATCACCGTCGTGAATCAAGGGCAGGGAAGCGCCATAACGAAGATCATGGAGACTTCTGGCGCAGCAACCTCTTTCGTCTTCCATGGCGAAGGAACCGCTATCAACAAGTACTACGAAATCTTCACATTAGAGAACGCGAGCAAGCAGCTCATTTTGACTCCGATGAGGGAAGATTTATGGCCGAAAGTGAAATCAACGCTTGAAACACGCTTCAGCGTGTCTAAAGTAGCAAAAGGCATATCTTTTGCCATCAAGATCGATAGCATCATCGGTACCAACGCATATAAATTCGTGGCCGACCAAAGGTCGCTGCCTCTAGAAACCAAAGGAGATGATTCCATGGAACAGACAAAGAACGAAAACTACGAAGTCGTATTCGCCATCGTCAATGATGGTTACACCGATTTGGTCATGGAGGCCGCTAGAGGCGCAGGCGCAAGAGGCGGCACGATCATCAACGCCCGCGGAACCGGAAACAAAGAGATCGAAAAATTCTTCGGCGTATCGATCGCCCCAGAGAAACAAATCGTCATGATTTTGGTTCCAAAAGACATAAAGGACGCGGTTTTGACGGCGATTTATCAAGCTGCAGGCCTCAACAGCAAAGGCCAAGGAATCGCTTTTGCAGTACCAGCAACTGACGTTGTGGGCATTGTCGAAAACGTCCAAAAAGAGGAAGATACTTCAAGTAAGCAAAATTAGGAGACTATTTTGGAGACACCAGAAACCACAACAAAACTATCAAGCTTACGCAGAACGACATTCGGTCAGTTCATGCGTGAGAAGTGCTCCTTCCTGTTTAACATCAGGAGTCTTTTCTATTTCTTCTGGTTCGTCTTCTTCATCGGCATGGCCTGGATGGCCTATGGCCTTGTGAATAACTCCTTCACCCAGTTCTACCCATGGACCGACTACTTCGGTCAGTACGTCACGATGACCTTCTATTACCATGACGTTTGGCATGGTTTCTTTAGAACCGGATATTTTGAGCTCTATTCGC
The DNA here is from genome assembly GCA_902800255.1 of uncultured Erysipelotrichaceae bacterium. Lineage (GTDB taxonomy): Bacteria > Bacillota_I > Bacilli_A > RFN20 > CAG-826 > UBA4951. The sequence continues at coordinate 6,604 of CADCDV010000018.1, forward strand.
CAAATACATATCTTGGTTCGGACAACATCGGTTCGAATTCTTACTATGGCTTATTCGATCCGTTCCTTTTCATCTGTTACTTATTCCCACGTTCCTGGATTCCTCAGACCTTTGCTTTAGCGACCATGGTCAAAGGAGCGGTAGGGGCGCCTTCCTTCGTTTCTAGCGCATTCACTTTCCCTCTCATCCTCTTAGGCATTGAGAAAATCATCAAAGAAAGAAAGCCGATGACGTTAATCATAGGATTATTCCTTTTAGGAATCATCTCGTTCTTCTTCCTCGTTGTCGCTTGCGTTTGGGGCGTTATCTATGCCTTGTGGCGTTTCTTCTGGACCATCAAAAAGAGGAACGCCAAAGAGAACATCATGGTCATCGTCCTTGGTGTCGCTGGTTTTGCTATTGGTATAGCTCTATCGGCATGGACGCTTCTCCCATCCGTCAGAGAATCCGCTCTCTCAGGAAGAACTTCCTCAATTGGCAAAGGCTATTTGGACGCTATTCTTAGAGCCTTCAAAGACAAAGATTTCAAGACAGTTCTTGGATATCTCTTCGAGCCTGTTGGACGTAACCCAATCAGAGAGATGCAGGCCCTACAGGCTTTCTTCTATCCAACCATTGGTTATATTGAGCTTCCTCTTGCTGGAAGCGGTTATGACTCCTGGACTTCTAATGCCTTCATCTACACACCTTTGGTGGTGCTCTTCTTCATCGCTTTCGTTAATTCGATTAGGAACAAGAAGGTCGGCGAGATAATCGCTGTTCTCCTTTGCGCCTACCTCATGCTCACCAACTTGGCCTACTACATGTTCTACGCCTTCACGGGCGATGGATATGGACGTTGGTTCATCGTTCTTGTGCCGTGCGCCATATATTACGCATGCCGAGAGCTTGACCACATCAAAGAAGAGAAGAAGTGGGTCATCTTTAGTGGCGCCTTCCTCGCTCTTGCTTTGGCAATGATGACCTGGATCTTAACCATCATCTTCGTTCAGGATCAGCATTATGACGACTGGTTTGATCCGTATTGGCCAACAAACCTTAGTTATGTCCCATACCAAATCAGAGGCAGAGACGGAATCATCAGGACATGCTTATGGATCGTTTTCTATCAGCTTGCCATGGATATGATTGTCGGCATGGTCATCTTCTTCATGAAGAACCATAAGCATTTGAATAAGGTTTTGCTGGGGATAATTGCCACAGAAACCATTCTTTGGGGCAACATGTCATTCGTCTATAAAGGCACTTGGAGTTTCAAGTGGTGGAACGGCGGAGAAGAGACTAGAACCACATTGACCTCCTTTGGCGAGAAACTTTTGGAAGATGATCCTGGATACTATAGGACCTACTACGATGATATCCGCGATAGGAACACCCCATACATCTGGCACACGAATGGATGCGCGACTTTCCATTCCCTTTTCAACTACGACGTCGCTCAACTCTCCAGCTACATCGGAGCGAATAGACCACTTGAGTCCAGAGGCGAGAAATATGCCTATGGTGAAGAATACACTTCCAAATCATGGTCCGCTTTCTATGGTCACAAACGTTTCGGCGTCGATATCGCTTTGTCGATGAAATACTACGCCATCGCTCTCGAACGTTATGGCAAATGGGAAGGCGTCGCTGATAACGTCCCATGGGGATCTGAGATTGTCTATGGCGACAATAGTACCGTCTTCCGTCTCTACAAGAACCCATACGTCGAGAAAATGAAGCTTGGCCACGCCGTTGACCACGTCTATAAACGAAACGTTAAGGAGAACACTTTCGGCCAAGGTGATGATTTCTTGAGCGTGAGCGAAAGCGGACATATAACCGGGAACTACGTAGAACTTTTAAGAAACGATGAGATCCTTATGACTGGCGCCATCCTTGAGGATGCAGATGCTGACGCTCTCATCGCCGAAGATTCTTCGTTCCACTTAGACACCCCAGAAAAGAGAAACTCATTGTTCACCGATGTCTCCTACAAAGGCCAAATCTATGAATGCAGCACCCCAGACCCAACCAGCAATAAGTTCGAGTGGTGGGGAACCGGCCAAGGCCGTGAGGGCCCAGGCTATTTCGCCGACATCATTGATAAAGGCACAGCGAGCACTTGGTTAACAACCCAGACCAGATGGGTCGATGAAAAAGGCAACTACGTCACTACAAAAGACGGATTCTATCCAAACAGGGATTTCAAATACAAAGGCGACTCCGACGTCGTTGCTTTGACACCTGAAAATGGTGACAAGTATTTCAACGAGGATTGGAATGGAGCCTGCTTCTCGCTTGATTACAAACTCCAAGGCGATAGATACAAGACCAGAGTTTACATGATCGGCGACAGAAAGAACGCTAACGGAGAGATCGAGGAGAACGTTCTTTTGAGCTATGAATACTGGGCCCTTGATAACATCGTTGGCTACCGCATCGGCGGCACTTACTCCTACGACATCTTCCAGATGTATCCAGAGGGAAGGGTCAAATACATTTGCTTCAACGCGAAACCAAGTGATTTTGCCGAAGGCACTTTCCCTGCAAGCGTCCACATCCACAAATCCGAAAGAAGCACGATGGAGGCCGCGTTCAACCATATCAGTGATGACGAGCACAATCTCACGAACGTTGAATACGCGAAGAACAAGTTCACCTTTGAGAGTAACTTCCCAACCAATAAGGTTGTTACCACTTCAGTTGGCTATGATGCCGGTTGGAGCGTTAAGGCTACCGACGAACAAGGCAATGTCACCTATCCAAAGATGCTTAAGGTCAATGGAGGCTTAGTTGGCTTCGTTGCTCCAGCAGGAAAGATTTCCTATGAGCTTACTTACCTCACCCCATATCTCAAGCTTGGTGCGTTTGGCTCAAGCGCAGCCTGGTTCGTTGTGGCTGGTTACTCTATGGTGACCTTCGCCATCGAGATCAAAAAGAAGAGGAACGAGTCGATGTCAGTGGAAGTCGCTAAAGAAGGCGAACCTTCAACCAGCGAGCCTCTAAAAGAAAAAGAGAGCGAGATTCCTTCGCCCTCTGAATCTTAATCCTTGAAGTTCTTAAGGTAGAGATCATAAACGACATTCTTCGGGATGTCGTTTTCTTTTGCGGTTTCTTTAATCGCTTCCTTGGAGGAAAGGGTTTTGAGTTTTTCCTTCAAAATCTCAACGATTTCCTCATTTGAAATGGTTTTTGCAGCGGATTTTTGCTTTTCGACGATGATAACCATCTCTCCGATGAGGGTGTTTTCATCGAGTTCTGCCATCTCACCTAAAGTGCCTCTGATATATTCTTCGTGTTGCTTGGTGAGCTCTCTAGCGATGACGGCTTTACGGTCTTCTCCAAGGATGGAGGACATGTCTTTGAGAGTGGCACCAATACGGTGAGGCGCTTCATAGAAGACAATAGTATCTTCCCTATTCTTAAGAGACTCGAGTTCTTTCTTTCTGGCGGATGGTTTGCTTGGGAGGAAACCATAGAAGTAGAAGTGGTCGGCTTCAAGGCCCGAGCCAACAAGGCCACAGATAGCTGCGCTAGGACCATTGACGACAGAGACTTTGATTCCCGCTTCGATGCAGCGCTTTGTGAGCCTTTCGCCTGGGTCGCTGACGGTTGGATAACCGGCATCGGACATATAGGCGATCTTCTTTCCTTCTTTTAGAAGGGAGATGATCTTTTGTGAGGCTTCTTCTTCGTTATGCTCGTGGCAAGAGATGAACTGTTTGTCTAAGCCGAACTTCTTCAAAAGGGAACCGCTGTTACGAGTGTCTTCGCAAGCGACGTAATCGATTTCTTTAAGCACTTCCAAAGCCCTTGGAGTCATTTCTCCGAGGTTTCCTATTGGAGTGGCAATCAAATACAAAAGAGGACTGTTGCCAAAGAAATTAAGCTCGCGGTTTATCATTGCGGCGATCGTGCCTTCCCTGATGAGGGTTCTTGGTAAGTTCGTTATATTCGTCTAGCGACAAATAAGCGACATCAAGCTCAGTCTTGAGTTTGATGGTCTGAGAAATAATATTGAAAGAATCAACGACGTAGTCGGTTCCGTTATATTTCACAGGGGTTCCTGGACGAGGGAAGTTCTTTCTGGCTTCGGTATAGAGATCGTCTTCGTAGTTAAGGCAGCAGATGAGTTTGCCACACTGTCCAGAAAGCTTAGGAATGTTAAGGGTAAGCATCTGGTTCTTGGCTTTTGAAATGGCAATGCCATCAAACTGGTTAAGGAAGGTTGAACAGCAAAGAGGAAGTCCACATGTTCCAATGCCGCCGACCATCTTGGCTTTGTCGCGTGGTGCTAACTGGTGAAGCTCGATGCGGCACTTAAGCTGTGGGGCAAGGACGTGAAGAAGCTCACGGAAATCGACACGGTTATCCGCGGTGTAGGTGATGGTGACCTTCGCTCCGTCTAAGGTGTACTGGGCGGAAAGAAGTCTCATTGGAAGATCGAGTCTTGTGACTTCTTTCTGGGTGATCTTAAGAGCGATATCCGCTTCTTTCTTGCTCATCTCATAGTCTTCGAGATCAAGGCTAGTTGGTCTACGGATGATTGGTTTGAGCTCTAAGCCGGATTTATAGGCGCTTGTAGGTTTGAGGGCAACGGAAATCTCGCCAAGCTCAAGGCCTGAGACTGTTTCGACGACGACTTTGTCGCCAATCGCTAAAGTATCGTCATCGGTGCCGAAATAATAGGCTTTGCTGGCACCAGCGAAACTGACTCCGATGAAATATTTATATGTGCTCATGATTTCGTCTTTATTCATATGGTGAATTCCTTGGTGATGTAGTTGATGAGGTGCTCTATGAGCAGAGCGGTGTTTATATTGAGCTCAAGATGGTTTCTGACCTTCATGATCTCTAAGAGGCTTTCCTCAAGGTGTGACCACTTTTTGAGAGGCTCAATAAGTTTAACATAAGAAGAAAGCAAAGGCGTTTGGTTTTGTTTGAGGGAGATTAAGTCCTTAAACGCGAGAGAAAGCATGTCTAAGAAGTAACGGGCTTTCTTCTTATCGAGATCAGGGATGATGCCCTTTTCAAAGAGATAACAAGCTTCGCTTCTTGTTTTGGAGAGGGCTTCGAGGGCTAAGATGAAAGATTCTTTAGCGTTCTTATATTCAGCGGTCTTCGATTCTTCAAGAACGAGGGGAGCGCTGTTAGAGAAATAGGAAATGAGTTCCGCGTCCTCAAGGGAAACGCCTTCATTAACGGATTCCGTAATGACTTCTTCTCTTGGTGAAAGAAGCATTCTCATACACTGGCAACGGGAGATGATTGTCGGTAAGACTTTCGCCTCATTTTCAGTGGTCAATATAGCGAAAGTATGGGTCGGAGGTTCTTCCAAAAACTTAAGCAAGGAGTTGATCGCTTCCACGCTCATGGATTCCACGAGATGGATGATATAAATCATGATTCCCTTGGATTCTGTAGGGGTTTTTGAGAAATCTTCGACGACGTTTTCGACCTCTTCCTTCTTAATTCCGTCCTCTTCTTCGCCAAGGATGTGGAAGTCCATATAGGTGCCATGGTCGATACGGCCACAGCTTCTGCACTCTTCGCAAGCAAGAGGATTTGGATGATCGCAGATAAGGCTCTTGGCCATGTATTTGGCGGTTTCGAGTAGAGGAGTCCCAGATTCGCCACATAAAAGATATGCGTGCGCTAAACGTTTGTTCGCGATGGCGTTCGCAAAGGTTCTATATACAAGCGGTTGTTTCTTCTCTAGGTAATCGCCGAATCTCATTTATTTAACCTATCTTCGATGGCTTTATAAGACTCTTCAAAGACTTCGTCTGGGCCCTTCGAGGCGTCGATGATGACAAACCTCTCAGGGAACTTCTTCGCAAGTTCATGGAATGAATCGCGGACTTTGTTATGGAAGGCAAGCTTCTCAACATCGAGGCGGTTCACTTCTCTTTGGCTATTCGCGGCAATTCTCGCTAAACCCTCTTCTGGTTTGATGTCGAAGAGGATCGTGAGGTCAGGAAGCATTCCCTCAGTCGCGAAAAGGTTCATGTTATAGACATTATCGATTCCGATTTCACGGGCTCCGCCTTGATAGGCGAGAGATGAATCGATGAAACGGTCGCAGAGGACAAGCTTTCCTTCTTTAAGAGCAGGAATGACTTTCTCAACTAAGTGCTGACGGCGGCTTGCGGCATATAAAAGAGCCTCGGTGCGAGGATCCATGGCCGTGTTCTTCTTGTCGAGGATGACGTTTCTGATTTCTTCGGCGATAGGGGTGCCGCCTGGTTCTCTAGTCAAAACGATTTCATATCCTTCGGAAGTGAGTTTCTCGACGATTCTTTTTATGGCTGTGCTTTTGCCAGCGCCTTCTCCGCCTTCAAATGTGATGAACATATTAGATCTTCTTCCTTCCTTCGAATGCTTTTGACAGAGTCAAAGCGTCCGCATAATCAAGGGATGAGCCCATTGGTAAGCCATAACCTAATCTCGTGATGCTTGGGACCACGCCATCAAGGACTTTGGCGATGAATAAAGCGGTGGTCTCGCCATCGATTGTTGGGTTAGTGGCAATGATGACTTCAGTAGCCTCGTTCTCTTTGACGCGATCAAGAAGAGACTTGATGTTCAGATCATCAGGTCCGATTCCGTGGCTAGGGGAGACGACTCCTCCAAGCACATGGAAAACTCCATCAAAGGAATTCATTTTCTCAATCGCCAAAGCGTCTTTGGCTTCGCTTACGACGCAGATGGTTTTCTTATTCCGTGCGGGATTTGCACAGATTTCGCATTTTTCATCCTCGGTATAAAGCCCACAAACAGGGCATGGATGAATGTTTGAGGAAACGTCTTTGATGGCCTTCACAAAATCATCCCGGTCTTCTTCTTTCATGCGAAGTACGGCATAGGCCATACGCTCAGCGCTTTTGACGCCGACGCCGGGAAGCTTGCTGAATGACTCAATTAATTCGGTCAAAGAGCGGAGTTCTTTCATTAGAATCCGAGGACTCCTCTTTGTCCGGTGACTCTCTCTTCGATGGCATCGCTCTCAGCCTGGACTTTGTCATAGGCTTCGTTGATGGCCATGGCGAGGGTCTCTTCAACCATCTCTTCGTTATCAGCGGATAACGCGTCTTTGTCGATCTTGACGGCCTTGATCTTTCTGTCGCCCATGATGGTGACTTCGATGATGCCGGCTTTCTTGACGACAAACTCTTTGGTGGCTAATTCTTCGTGGGCTTTCTTAAGCTCGCGTTCCATTCTTTTAGCATTAGCTAACATTTGCTGCATTGGGTTCATATTATTACCTCTCCTTATTTAATCACTGGTAATTGTAAGACTATGTCTTTCTTGTTTGGCACCTGGCCCATTTGGACTCTCTCGTAGTAGTAGGTGCGGACCTTGATACGGTCATCTGGGTTAAGGGCATAGACGAAGACCCTACGGCCAAGCATCGCTTCAACGAGATCGGCTAGGGCTGCTTGGTTGCTGACCAAGTTGGCTTTGTCGGCCTGATTCTTGTGCTGATAGGCAAGGACCAAGGCGTCTTTGCAAAGGCAGAATGGGGAAGCATCACTGAGGAGGCTTGCGACCTTGCCGAACTTTGGATCCATCTTGAGCTCTTCAAGAAGTGGCCATTTCTCTTTGAGAGATAACCTTTCTTCTTTAGAAGCGAGAACAGAGATGTTGAAGATCTGCTCTTCGGAAAGAACAAAGTTGGTTCCGCTTGTGACGATTTCGTAATGGGAGATGTTCGAAGTGTCGATTGATGTTGAACGGATGATCGTATCCTCTTTAACCGGCTCCGGTTTCTTTGGCTCTGGAGCTGGTTCCTCTTCTGGCTCGTCTTTGCTCACAAGCCAATCTGGGACTTCGCCATTCT
>CADCDV010000019.1:0-7751 GCA_902800255.1 uncultured Erysipelotrichaceae bacterium
GAAGTACCTTCCAAGGGTTTGGCTGTTCGCCAATTAAAGTGGTACGCGAGCTGGGTTCAAAACGTCGTGAGACAGTTTGGTCCCTATCTGTCGTGGGCGTAGGAAGTTTGAAGGGTCTAGTCCCTAGTACGAGAGGACCGGGATTAACGAGGCACTGGTATATCGGTTGTCGCGCCAGCGGCATGGCCGGGTAGCTACCCTCGGAAGAGATAAACGCTGAAAGCATCTAAGCGTGAAGCTCGCCCTAAGATGAGACTTCCCATTCGCAAGAAGTAAGTGCCCTCCTAAGCGAGGAGGTTGATAGGTTAGATCTGTAAGCGCTGCGAGGCGTTCAGGAGACTAATACTAATAGCACGAGGACTTAATTTCACTAATCTATATAACCTATAGAGAGTAAGCTAAGTCGCTTGATTACATATTTAGATAGAAGAACTTGTTTACCAGTAGTATCCAGTATTCAAAGAACATTGAGTAAAAGAAAAAGTCTGGCGGCATTGGCGCAGTGGTCACACCTGTTCCCATCCCGAACACAGAAGTTAAGCACTGCAGTGGCGACAATACTATGGCCGAGAGGTCAGGGAAGATAGCGCGCTGCTGGGCTTTTTCTTTTATAGGCCTGTTTTGAGAGGGTTTTGCCGGGGATTTTGGATCCATATGATGATCCAGATTCCTAGCAAACCCTCTTTTTTTATTAGAAAAATGAACAGATAAATATTTTTATGAATATTCTTGAATTAATTTGAAAAGTGGTGTACCTTATAGCCAAGGAGGACATCTATGATTAGTTGGTGGACCGCAAAAGAAAAGAATGGCACAGCCACTCTCTATAACTCCAACATCACTCTCAACAAAGTTGCGAGCGTCCCATTCGAATTCGCTAACCGGGTTCAAGTGGGGCTAGACGATAATAACAACATCGTCATCGAGCCTTTGTCAAAAGAGAGAGTCGAAAGAGGGGACCTCGACGAATACAATCTCCTCGAGATCAAAATCAAATCCTCATATTCGCGCATCTGCTCCACTGAGCTTATGAACTTCATATCTGAAAAGCTCAAGCTTGCGCTTAGCACCGAACCAATAAGGTTCGATACCGTTTGGGAAGAAGAGAACAACCATCTCGTCATCCTAGTTAACAAATAAGGAGGAAAAAGCGAAAATGGAATTCATGTGGATTATCTGGTTAGCCGTGTTTGTGCTAGCCTTATTAATCGAGGCGATCGGACCCGAAATCGTCTCCGTCTGGTTTGCCGGAGGTTCATTAGTCAGCTTAATCATCTCCTTCATCCCAGGCGTTGAATGGTGGATCCAGCTCATCGTCTTCGCGGTTGTCTCCGCAGCCCTCTTGGTCTTCTGCAGACCATTCCTAGCGAAGCTATTAAAGAGAGACACCGTGAATCTCAACGTCGACACAATGGTCGGCAAAAAAGGCGTCATCGTCTCCGAAGTCGGACAGACCGAAGCCGGTGAAGTCGTCATCGATGGGGTCACTTGGACCGCCATCGCTACAAAAGATGATATGGCTATAAGTAAGGATAGCCTTGTCAAAGTCATGGCCGTGAGTGGCAACAAGCTCATCGTCATGCCTGTCAATTCCAAGGAGGAAAAATAACAATGGAACCATGGCAAATTTTATTACTTGTTCTCGGAATCGTTCTCTTCATTCTCTTGATTGTCGTCGTCAGCAACATCAAGATCGTCAAGCAGACCGATAAGTACATCATTGAGAGAATGGGCGCCTACTACACCACTTGGGGAGTTGGCATCCATATGCTCATCCCATTCTTCGATAAAGTCGCCTACACCATCAACATGAAGGAGCAGGTGAGAGACTTCGATCCTCAAAGCGTCATCACCAAAGATAACGTCACCATGAAGATCGACACCGTCACCTTCTACCAGGTCACCGATCCAAAGCTCTACGCTTACGGTGTCGATGATCCAATCACCGCTATCGAATACTTAGCCGCGACCACCCTTCGTAACATCATCGGCGACCTCGACCTCGACCAGACCCTCACTTCCAGAGACATCATCAATGAGAAGATGAGAAAGATCCTCGATGCCGCTACCGATCCATGGGGCATCAAAGTCAACCGTGTCGAAGTTAAGAACATTCTCCCACCTCAGGATATCAGAGACGCTATGGAACGTCAGATGAGAGCCGAACGTGAGAAACGTGAGAAGATCCTTCTTGCCGAAGGTGAGAAGCAATCCGCCGTTCTCATCGCCGAAGGTAAGAAACAATCCCTCATCCTCAACGCCGAATCCGAGAAGCAAGCCAAGATCCTTGCCGCTGAAGGTGAAGCTGAGAGCATCCTCAAGACCAAGACTGCCGAAGCTGAGTCCATCAAGAGACTCCGTGAGGCTGAAGCCGAAGGTCTTGAAGCCATCAAGAAAGCCGGCGCTGATGAGGCCACATTAAGACTTCGTTACTACGAAGCCCTTGCCAAATGCGCCGATGGCAAAGCCACCAAGATTCTCCTTCCATACGGATTCGAGAAACAAGGTGCCTTCGCTGCCGCCCTTGCGGAATCCATCAAAGAGCCAAAAGAGCCAGCCAAGAAGTAACGCCAAAAGCATTACGGCCCGCAGAAATGCGGGCTTTTTTCTTTAGAAAAAAGAGATGATATCTAAAGAAACCAGTGGGGGTTTGTATTCTTCGGTCTTTAATGAGATAATATCGTGTCCTTCTATTGAAGGTTTACCTAACTATGGCTATCGATCAGAAAACCCCATTTGGAAAAATCAACATCTCCACCGAACTTGTTGCGGATGTGGCAGGTGAAGCTGCGACGACTTGCTATGGCGTCGTTGGCCTTGCTGACCGCAGTGCGATTTGGGAGAACATCGCTGAGCTTCTTCAGAGAAGCGACTACGATAAAGGCGTTTACTGCCGTAAGAAGAAAGATGGGTATTCTGTCGATGTCTATATCGTCGTGGCTTATGGTGTGAAGATCACTGAAGTCCTTAGAGAAGTCCAAAAGAAAGTCGCCTATGACCTTAACAAAGCCTTCGGGAAAACTTTCCTTGAAGTCAACGTTTTCGTCCAAGGCGTCCGTGAGATCAAGTAACAAATGAAATCTATCACCGGCCAGGAGCTCAAGCAGCTCTTCTTATCTGGCGCTAACAACCTTTACAACCACTATCCTGAAGTTGACAAGCTTAATGTTTTCCCTGTCCCTGATGGCGACACCGGCATGAACATGAACCTTACCCTCACTTCCGGTGCCAAAGAAATCGAAAACAAAAACGATAACGATATATCCGTGATCGCCTCCGCCTTCAGCCGTGGCCTCCTTATGGGTGCCCGTGGAAACTCCGGCGTCATCACCTCCCAGATTTTCAAAGGTTTCTCCAATGCCTGCACTGGCAAGAAATCCTTGAACATCAAAGAATTCGCCAAAGCCTTTGGTTCCGCAAAAGAAACTGCCTATAAAGCGGTCATGCGTCCAGTCGAAGGTACGATCCTCACCGTCATTAGAGAAGCAAGTGCCGCTCTCATCGACCGCGTCAAAGAAAGCTTCACGATTGAGCAAGCCCTTGATGTCCTTCTCGAAGAAGCGAAGAAATCCCTTGCCCACACCCCAGACCTTCTCCCTGTCTTAAAGCAGGTCGGAGTCGTCGATAGCGGTGGCGCTGGCCTTACCATCGTCTTCGAAGGTATGGCGAAAGCCGCTCATGGCAAGTTTGTCGAAAGAAACACCAATCCTGCGAAAGACGAAATGTCTTCCCCAATCATCGCTCCGGAAAAATACGCTGGTGCCCAGCTTTCCGAAGATGAGGAAGGCTATGGCTATTGCACCCAGTTCATCCTCCGCTTAGGAAAACCAGAGGAAGGAAAGAAGAGCTTCGTTGAGAAGAGTTTCAAGAAATTCCTCACTAGCAATGGCAACTCCGTGGTCATTGTCCGCGATGAGGACATCGTCAAAGTCCACGTTCATACCCTTACCCCAGGAACTATGCTCAACTATGCTCAGAACTATGGTGAATTCCTTACCATCACCATCGAGAACATGAGCGAAGAGCATCACAACATCGAACATGGCGACGTTGCTACCGATATGATGAGCAACATCGAGCGTAATAAAGCCGCCAAGAAAGAAGAAAGGCCATGGACCGACTTTGGTGTCATCGCCGTCAGTTCTGGCGAAGGCCTTGATGAGATGTTCAAAGAGCTTGGTGTCGATTTCATCGTCAGCGGTGGTCAGACCATGAACCCATCGACCGAAGACTTCGTCAAAGCCGTTAATGAGCTCCACGCCCATAACGTCTACATCCTTCCAAATAACGGAAACATCGTCATGGCTGCCAATCAGGCTGCCGAAGTCATCGATGCGAAAGATGTCAAAGTCAATGTCATCCCATCGAAGACAATCCCTCAAGGCATTTGCTCACTCATGCAATATAGCACCGAGATGTCCGCCGAAGAAATCGCTGAATCGATGAAAGACGCCCTTGGCATGATCAAGAGCGGCTCCGTCACCTACGCGATCAAAGACACCGACATCAATGGCGTCCATGTCACGAAAGACTATTACATGGGCATGAAAGAGGACAAGGAAATCGTCACTTGCGTTAAAGACAAACTCGAAGCCCTTAAGTCCCTTGTCGCCTCCCTTATCGACGGAGATTCCTTCGCCTTAAGCGTCTACGTTGGAAAAGATTGCAGCGAGGAAGAAGAGAAAGAAGTTTCAGAATTCCTCAGCAAAACCTACACGGATTTGGAAGTCAACGTCCGTAGAGGTGATCAGCCAGTCTATAGCTTCCTCGTCGGAGTCGAATAAGAAACAATCAATTAGAGCCTCACAAAAAGTGAGGCTTTTTTTGTACGATTTAGAGCAAGAAGATAAAAACTTAGTGAAATCATTCCTATAGTTGTTATAATCCAAACATTCCTATAAGGAATGAGACAAGACGATGAAAAAACAAGAGTTAAAGATATTCGGATTGATATTCACTGCGGCATTTGCCCTTAGTGGATGCTCTCTTTTTTTCCCAAAGAATTCCTCTAAAGAAAGCCATCCAGTATCTTCCAAAGAGCAAACAAGCGCCCATTCGACAGCTTCCTCGATAGAGGACTCGTTAGAAGAATCCGACACCAATCCGATTTCGAAAACCAAATTCCAATATAACTACAAAGACTATTCCAAGCGTTCTTACCTCGACTATGACTTCACCCCAAGCGTTGGAAACCCAAGGCTTTTGGTTATTCCTGTTTGGTTCACCGATTCCAATCACTGCATCCATGCAAACCACATGGAAGACGTGAGAGAAGATATCCAGACCGCCTATTTCGGAACCGAAGAAGAAACCGGTTGGCAGTCTGTCAAAACCTATTACCACAGAATGTCGCAGGGGAGATGCGAAATCGACGGCGTTGTTTCCGATTGGTACGAGACTGGCGAATCGATGTCCGTCTATGCCAGCGATAGCCAAACGACAGAAAACCTCCTTGTGACCGCGACTGATTGGTATTTCAACCAACCAGATTCCGAGCCACGCTCATATTTCGACACCGATAATGACGGTTTCCTTGATGGCGTTATGCTCATCTATGCCGCTCCAGATCTTGTCTCAGCCTATAACGATTGGGATTCCAATAACGACGGAAGGGAAAACTTCTGGGCCTACACCTCTTTTTCCATGTCTCAGCCAAATAAAGAGAATCCAACCCCGAACGCTTTCTTCTGGGCTTCCTATGACTTCATGTATGACACTGGGACAGCCAATGTCAGGACTGGCTTATATTTCTATGGCGGTGGAGACGCCTCGAACTGCAACGTCGACGCCCACACCTTTATTCATGAAATGGGCCATATGTTCGGCTTGCCAGACTATTACGACTACTCAAAGCAATATAACCCTGCTGGCGGATTCAGCATGCAGGACAATAACGTCGGCGGTCATGATCCTTATAGCGCTTTAGCCTTAGGATGGGCTGATCCATATGTTCCTGAAGAATCATGCACCTTGACCATTAGACCGTTCCAAAACGGAGGCCATGACCTTGTTCTTCTCCAACCATACGGGTTCAACGTCGATGGTTCACCATTCGATGAATATATCCTCCTTGAGCTATACACCCCAACCGGACTCAATCAGTTCGATTGTGAGCACGCTTATAAAGAATATAGCGGACTTGCCCAAGGCCCAATGGCGACTGGCATCCGTATCTGGCACGTCGATGCTAGGCTCGTCAAGATCAACGATAGGGGCTTAGGAAGGATAACGGTCGATGCTACCCATCCAAAGAAAGTCCCAAACGAAGACGATCTCTACTTCATGATGACGAATACCTATTTCAGTCAGCGTGAGGATATGACCGGACGTCTCTCCGTCTGTGGCGCAGGATATTACAACTACAATATCCTTCAGCTCATCAGGAACGACACCATGACCACTTACCAACCGCAAAACCATCTGGCAGAGACCGACCTCTTCGGAAACGGCTCCCAGTTCACCTGCTCCCAATTCAATGGACAGTTCGTGAACGGCAAGAAGCTCAATAGCGGAGATCTTCTTGGCTGGACCGTTAATGTCACGATCACCGGTGAAGGCGCGAGTGCTAGAGCCACCCTCCAACTCTTTAGAGACTAACCCGATAGTTAATCGGGTTTTTTCTTTTTGTGTTAGAATTAGGCGATGGTTCTTTCGAAGTCGAAAAACATGAATTCCGCTCTCGCGAGCATCGGCATCTTTTCCTATGCGGATGTCCTTTCACATCTTCCTCGTAGGTATGAGAATTACACCTACACCGAAGAGAAGGTTTCTTATGAAGACAAAGAACATCTCGTCCTAAAAGGAAAGATTAGGGGAGGCGCCCCTCATCCGATGAGATTCGCGAAAAGAACCCTTTATCGTTTCTATTTTGAGACCGTGGGGGGCATGGTCTATCTTGTCGAAGCCTGGAACCGCACATACTTAGGGAAGATCCTTAAACCAGATACCCTTTACACACTTACAGGAGTCTATGAGAAGAATAGGCACTCAATTTCCTTGGTAAATATCCTCACTGGAGAGATACCTCAAGAAGAAGCGCTCAAACCAGTTTATTCTCTGCCAAACGATATCCAGAATTACGCATTCGTGAGGCTCGTCAAAAAAGCTCTTTTTGAAGCCGAAATAGACGACATCATCCCAAAGACCTATAGACAGAAATATCGTCTCTTGCCTCTTAAGGAAGCGTACCGTTTGGTTCACACTCCAAGGAACTTTGAAGATATCCATCAAGGCATGAGAACGCTTAAGTATCAAGAGGCTCTTCTCTTTGAAATCAAGAACCAAGAAGTGCGTGCAGAGAACAAAGCTCTTCACAAAGACAGAAGGCGTCAAATCAACCGCGAAAAACTAAATATCTTCGTCAAATCCCTGCCGTATTCACTTTCTAGCGACCAGCAAAAGGCCCTTGATGAATGCGTGAATGACATGGATAAACAGAGTGTCATGTATCGCCTTTTGCAAGGTGATGTCGGCACCGGAAAGACCCTTGTTGCTGCCCTATGTGGATACGCTAATTACACTAGGAGCGAGCAGACCGCTCTCCTTGCCCCAACCGATTCTTTGGCAAGGCAACATTACGAAACGTTAAAGAAGCTTTTCGAAGGCACTCATGTCAATGTTGGCCTTCTTGTTGGAGCGATGGAACCAAGCGAAAAAAGAGTCACACTCCAAGACCTAGAAGACGGCACGATCGATATCGTTGTTGGAACGCACGCTCTCTTCTCCAAAGGCGTCACATATGCATATCTAGG
>CADCDV010000019.1:7774-11866 GCA_902800255.1 uncultured Erysipelotrichaceae bacterium
GCCATCATCGATGAGCAACATAAGTTCGGTGTTAACCAGAGAACCCTTCTTCTCGATAAGGGCGAACATGCAGATCTTTTGCTTATGAGCGCAACCCCAATCCCTCGTACCTTAACGATGACCATCTATGGCGATCTCGACATCTCAACCCTCACCGAATTCCCGCAAGGAAAGAGAAACGTCAAAACCATTTTGACCAAGAGAGGCGATAAGAAAGTCGCTCTCCTTTGCGAGAAATCGCTTAGCGAAAAGAAACGCATCTATGTCGTCGTCCCTCAAATCGAAGGAGGGGAGGACAAAGAAGTCACATCCGTCAAAACGGTATACGAAAGATACAAGAAATACTACGGCGACAAAGTCGTCATGATGCATGGCCAGATGAGCGAAGAAGAGAAGAATATCGCAATTCTTGCCTTCAAGAGCGGAATCTGCCCAATCCTTGTTGCAACCTCACTCATTGAGGTTGGTATCGATGTCAAAGAAGCGAACCTCATGATCGTCTATTCGCCATCCCATTTCTCTCTTTCAAGCCTCCATCAGTTACGTGGTCGAGTAGGGCGAGATGGTTCACCTGCAACGTTTGTCCTCTTTGGGGAAGGCGATGATGAAGAAAATGAGAAGCTGTCGGTTCTTTTGAAGAGCGACGATGGCTTTGAAATCGCTGAGATGGACCTCAAATTACGTGGTCCTGGCGAGCTTATGGGGACCCGTCAATCTGGGCTTCCTTCTTTCCTAGTCGCTAACATCATCAGCGACTTCAAGATCTTTGAATGCGCACGTGATGACGCCAAAGAAATTATCAAGGACAAGAAGTCCATTGATAACGTCATCATCATGAACGAAGTAAAGAAGTCATTAAGCGACTTCCGATTATCCTAGATTAAGAAACTCTTGATAGTTATACTAACTATCGTAGCAGAGGTTTTTCACTATGAAAAAAATTGTTGTTGATATGATGGGAAGCGACTTAGGTAGCGTTGCTACCAAAGAAGGCGTTTCCTTATTCCACGCCAAACATCCTGATGTTGAGCTCATCCTTGTTGGCAAAGAACAAGAACTCAAAGATCTTACTTTTGCAAAGATCATCAATGCCGAAGATGTCGTTGAGATGACTTGCGGCGCTCTTGAAGTCATTAGACGCAAAGAGTCCTCGATGGTCATCGCCCTCAATACCGCCAAGAACGAGAATGCCGATGGCATTATCTCAGCTGGTGCGACTGGCGCTTTCCTTAGCGCAGCCACCCTCATCCTCAAGAAGATCCCAGGTGTCCAGCGTCCAGCTCTTGTCACTGCCTTCCCTCAGCTTGAAGGCGAAGGATACACAACACTTCTCGATGTTGGTGCCTCTAACACCAACACCCCTGAGGAATTAGCCCAGTTCGCTTTCATGGGAACCTGCTACTCTAGAGCCGTCTATGGTGTTAAAGAGCCACGCGTTTGCTTGCTTAGCAATGGCAGCGAAGAAGGCAAAGGCTCGCCACTAGGCAAAGAGGCATACAAACTCCTCAAAGAAATGAAAAACATCAATTTTGCTGGGAATATTGAAGGCGATAAGCTCCTTAAAGGCTTAGCTGATGTCGTCGTCAGCGATGGCTATACCGGCAACGTCATGCTTAAGACCACCGAAGGAACCGCCAAAGGAATGGGCAAACTCCTCAAGAAAGGATTCATGTCCAAACTCCGCTGCAAGATCGGTTACCTCTTCGCCAAACCAGCCGTCAAGCTTCTTACCGACAAACTTGATCCAAGCAACGTCGGTGGAGCGATGCTCATGGGCGTCAATGGCGTCGTCGTCAAAGCCCATGGCAATAGCACTGGCAAATCCTTCCATAGCGCGATGGAAGTCCTCTATCACTTGATTGAGGGCGATGTCATCACCAAGATCAAAGACGCATTCGTCGAGGATAAAGCAGAATAATGAGCTATCTTGATCCCCTTTTCGAAAACTTAGGAATCAAAGCCAAGAACAAAGACGTCTATGAAGTCGCTTTGACCCATAGTTCCGTGAATGCCATCACCAACAAGAAGCATCAGGACTATGAGAGGCTTGAGTTTTTAGGCGACTCGACTGTGGGTGCGGTCACGGGTGAGCTTTGCTACCGTTACCACCCAGAGATGCAACAAGGGGATTTAAGCATTCTCAAAAGCCAATTCATCAGAACCGAATCCGAAGCCGAATTGGCCAAACAGATCGGTTTAGTGCCATATATCAAAGTCGGCCCATCCTTCACTGGCAAGATCGAAGACAATCTCTCCGTCCTTGAGGATTGCTTTGAATCTTTCATCGGAGCGATGCTCCTGGACCAAGGCTTAGAATTCACATACAAATTCGTCTGGAAGCTTTTCGAAAAGCCAATCCAATATGGGACCATCCTCTATGAGGAAAATCCTAAGAGCGAGCTTCAGGAAGCCATCCAAGCCGATACCAAGGAGACAGTTGTCTATAAGACCATCAAAGAAGAAGGCCCAAGCAACAACAAGATTTACACCGTCGGTGTCTACTTCATGGGCAGCGAGCTCGGAAGAGGAACTGGCAGAAGCAAAAAAGAAGCGGAGACCGCTGCCGCGAAAGACGCTCTCAACAAAAGAGCCTATATCGCCGTACCCGAGGAAAAATAATGGGTTTATTCAGTTACTTAAAAAATAAGTTTTCGAAGAAAGAGAACAGCAAAACCTATGAGAAAGGCTTAGCCAAGAGCAGAGCCGCTTTTGCTGATCGTCTTGAAGACCTTTCGAAACGTTATAAGAAAGTCGACAATTCCTATTTCGAAGAATTAGAGCAAATCCTCATCGAAGCCGATGTCGGAGTCGGTCTCACCCTCAAACTCGTTGAGAACCTTCTCGACAAATCCCAGAAGGAAAACATCACCGAACCAACCAAGATCAACGAAGAGCTCATCGACCAGATGTTCGTCAGCTACGTCGAAGGCGGTGAAAGCATCACCAACGAAATCCAGTTCGCCGAAGAAGGCCCAACCGTCCTCCTTGTCGAAGGCGTCAACGGCGTAGGCAAAACAACATCCATCGCCAAACTCGCCCATCGCTACATGAACAAAGGCAAGAAAGTCATGCTTGTCGCTGCCGATACCTTTAGGGCCGGAGCGGTGGAGCAGCTTAAGATTTGGGCTGAGCGTTTGAAATGCCCAATCGTCACAGGTTTAGAGAATGGCGACCCAGCTTCCGTTTGCTATGACGGCGCAAAATACGCCAAAACAAACAATATCGATCTTATGATCGTCGATACGGCAGGCCGTCTCCATAACAAAGCCAACCTCATGGCGGAGCTAGGCAAAATCAAACGCGTCCTTGAACGCGAGATTCCTGGCGCTCCACACGAGACGTTCTTGATCATCGATGCGACTACTGGCCAAAATGGCGTTTCGCAAGCCAGCGCCTTCAAAGAAGTGAGCGATATAAGCGGTATCGTCATCACCAAGATGGATGGCACCTCCAAAGGAGGAATCATCCTTTCCATCCGTGATGAGCTTGGAGTTCCAGTCCGCTTCATCGGCTTAGGCGAAGGAATGGATGACCTCCAGGAATTCGATCTCGACGAATACCTCCATGCCTTGCTAGTGGGGAATGAGAAGAAATGAAAGACGAGATCATCCTTAGACGCGAAGAAGTGATTGAGCTCTTTGACGCTTATGGAGAGCTTCTCACGAAGACCCAGCAGGATCTTTTCAAAGAGTATTATCTCTACGATTTATCCCTCAGCGAAATTGCTGAAGATAGAGGCATCTCTAGAAGCGCAGTCAACGACACCCTTAAGAAAGCCATCGCCAAACTTGAGGAATTAGAAAGCAAGATTAAGCTCATCAAAATCAAAAAATCCCTGCAAAAACGCATCGAAAAACTAGAAAAAGCAAACGAAAACGAAAAAGAAGAGGCACTAGACTCTTTGAAGGAGTACATCAATGGCATTTGAGACATTATCAGAAAAATTCAGCGCCCTCTTTAAGAAGATGCGCAAAGAAGACAAGCTCACCGAAGCCAATGTCGAAAGCGCAATCCGCGAGATCCGCATTGCCCTCTTAGAAGCCGACGTCAATTTCAAAGTCGTCAAAGCCTTCACCGAGGACGTTAGGGAAA
>CADCDV010000020.1 GCA_902800255.1 uncultured Erysipelotrichaceae bacterium
ATTATTTCTAAAAAATATACTTTGATTAATTAGTGAGGAATAAAGATGAGCAAACCGATTGTAGCGATCCTCTACGACTTTGACGCAACCTTGGCAACAAGCGACATGCAGAGCTTCTCCTTCATCCCTTCTTTAGGTTTGACCGCTGAACAATTTTGGGCGAAAACCAAAGAATTCTCCGAGAAAACCGGATGCGAAACGACACTTGGCTACCTTCACACGATGATTGATGAATGCCAGAAACGCGGAATCAAGATGACGCGTTCTTTCCTTCGTGAGCAAGGCAAACATATCAAGTTCTGGCCTGGCGTTGAAGACTGGTTTGAGAGAATCAACAAATTCGGCGAGGAAAAAGGCGTTGAGGTTGAGCACTATCTCGTCTCCTCCGGCAACACAGAAATCGTCGAAGGCTGCTCCATCTACAAATATTTCAAGAAAGTCTATGGCTGTGAGTTCCTCTTTGATGAAAAAGATGAGCCAATCTGGCCAAAACATGTGATCAACTACACGATGAAGACCCAATTCTTCTACCGTGTTTCCAAAGGTGCTCTCGACGTTAATGACGATGTCGGCGTCAACGAGAAGAACCCAAATAAGAGAGTTCCAACTTCCAATATCGTTTATATCGGCGATGGACTTACCGACATCCCTGCGATGATCACCGCCAAAGAGAACGGTGGCCACTCGATTGCCGTCTATCCAGAGGGACAAGAAGACAAGGTCGACAAGCTTTATTATGATGGCCGCGTCAACTATGTTGCCCCTGCCAATTACCAAAGAGGCAAAGAACTCGATTCGATCATGCGCCTCATCATTGAAGGCGTAGCCATCAACGAGTCACTCAAGAAAAAAGGAAAAGCCTACAAGGAGAATAACGACTAAATGGTTTTCAATTTCTCTGCGACGCATAACTACGCTGTCCTGCTTATGGGCGGCAAAGGCCTTAGGCTTGAAAGCAACACGCCAAAACAATACATGGAAGTCGCTGGCCAAGAGCTTTTCGTTTATGCTGCAAAGACCATCTCAGATTGCCATTCCATTGACTTCGTTATCTATGTCGTTCCCCACAAATTCAAAGAGAAAACCGAAAATATCCTTCGCAAAACCGGCCTAAACAAGAAACCGCACGCCGTTATTGAGGGTGCAGAAGAAAGAGAGCTTTCCTGCAAGAACGCCATCTGGTTCTTAAGGGAGAATAAGATCAATCCTCATTCCCTTGTCCTACTTCATGACGCTGACCGTCCTAATGTCACTAGCGACATGATTTCGAGAAATATCTTTGAGGCAACTAAGAGCCAGGCTGCCGTGACCGCCATCAAAGCAGACGACTCCATGGCCATCATCAAAGACGGCGCGATTGATAACTACGTCGATAGGTCTAGTGTCGTTAGACTCCAAACCCCACAGACATTCTCATATGCCTTGCTTTACTCTTCGTTCCTAAGAATCGAGGATCCTTCAGCCTACACTGACGAAGGATCTCTTGTCGCCAAAGCAACCGGCACCAAAGCCACCATCGTTAATGGTGACCCATCCAACTACAAAATCACAAACAAAGACGACTTAAAGGTCTTTGAGCAATCGAGGAAAAAGAAGAAATGATCGAACACAGCAAAAAAGGCGACATCTTAGAAGGCACCGTTGTCAAAATCTATCCTAAATACGCCATCCTTCTTTTCGATAACAACGAGACAGGACTTCTCCATATCTCCGAGCTCACAAACTCCTATGTCCGTAATTTCACGAGCTTCGTCCAAGCCGGGAATATCTACAAAGTCAAAGTCATCGATTACGATGAGAAGAAGAACTTCATGCGCGTAAGCGCAAAAGCCCTTTCCCCAGAAGAGAAAAGGGAATCTCTCAAAAAGGAACCAATCCCACTCGAAAAAGTCTCTTTCGAAGCCCTCGAAAAGATGCTTCCAGAATGGATCAAAAACGAAACTGAGGAGGATCAAAAATGATCATCAAAACACTTACCGACCATCTCGTGGATAAGGTCGACTTCGCTGCTTATCAAGAAAGCGTCAATGAGATCCACAAAGCCATCATCAACAAGACTGGCGCTGGAAACGATTTCCTTGGCTGGGTCGATTATCCTGAGACCTATAACAAGAAAGAGCTTGAAGAGATCAAAAAATGGTCCAAATATGTCCGTGAGAATTATGATGTCCTCATCGTCTGCGGCATCGGCGGCTCTTACTTAGGGGCACGCGCTGCGATTGAAGCCATTAACGGAACCATCCTCAAAGGCAAACCAGAGATCCTCTTCATGGGCCAGACCTTTGATCCAACTTATGTTGCCGAATGCCTTGAATACCTCAAGGACAAGAAGTTCGCCATCAACGTCATCTCCAAGAGCGGAACCACCACTGAGACTTCCGTTGCCTTCCGTTTGCTTAAGGAATATCTCGAGAAGAGAGACGGCGTTGAGTTCGCGAGAAAATCCATCTTTGCCACCACCGATGCCAATAAAGGCGCTCTCTTAGAGCTTTGCAAGAAAGAAGGCTATGTCCGCTTCGTCCTTCCAGATGATATCGGTGGCCGCTATTCCGTCCAGACCGCTGTCGGTCTCTTCCCAATCGCCTGCGCTGGCATTGACCCAGAAGCCATCCTCAAAGGATCGGCTAAGGCAAGAGAAGATACCTCAAACCCAGACCTCAAAGTCAATGAGTGCTACAAATACGCCGTCATCCGTCACGAGATGTGGGCTCACTACAAGAAAGCCGTTGAGATGTTCATCACCTATGTCCCAAGCTTCGTCCAGATTGGCGAATGGTGGAAACAACTTTATGGCGAAAGCGAAGGCAAAGAGAAGAAAGGCCTTCTCCCAGATAGCGCGACCTTCTCCACTGACCTTCATTCCCTTGGTCAGTTCATTCAGGATGGCAGCCCTGTCTTCTTCGAAACCACTCTCTATTTAGGCAAGCACCGTCACGAAGTCAAAGTCCCTCATGACGAAGATAACCTTGATGGACTTAACTACCTTGAAGGAAGAACCCTTGGAAGCATCCAGGACAAAGCCTTTGAAGGAACGATCAAAGCCCACACCGAAGAAGGTGGCAACAACAACGTCGTCCTTGAACTCGAGGAAATGAATCCATTCAACCTTGGCTATCTCTTCTACTTCTTCGAGAGAGCTTGCGCCATGAGCGCTTACCTCAACGAAGTGAACCCATTCAACCAGCCAGGCGTCGAAATCTACAAGAAGAACATGTTCCATCTTCTTGGAAAACCTGGTTTCTAAAAACCGTAGCAAAAATAAAATCCGTGGCGGTTATGTCACGGATTTTTTGTTTTTTATTTGTTGTTATAGAAGAAGATTCCGAAGGTTCCTGGACCAGCGTGGCATGAGACCGTTCCTTGAGCTTCATGGACGATGATTTCCTTGAAACCAAATTCCTTAAGACGGTTATAGGCTTTATCAAGAAGGTCTTTGTCGATCTCGGTATAGGCCATGAACACTCTAGTGAGATCAGGGTTCTTATTGGCAGAGAGAGTCTCCTCAAGATAATCGAAGACCCACTTATCTTTCTTGCCGCGGAACTTCTTGCCACAGACCATTTTTCCATCGGCGAGAAGAATCTGAGGACGGAGTTTTAAGAGGTTAGCGCCAAGCATCGCTAGAGCGTTGCATCTTCCTCCCTTATAAAGATAGTCAACTGACTCAAGGGCGAATGAGCCGTGCATATATGGGGCTCTTCTATCTATTTCATCGCAGACCTCTTTGAAGGATTTGCCTTGCTCAATGAGCTCTCTAGCATAGATGGCTTGGAGAGCGATGCCACCAGAAAGGTTCATGGTGTTAACGATATGGACTTTGCCTCCGAATTCACTAGCGGCTTGGAGAGCGTGTTCATAGGTTGAGGAGATCTTTGCGCCGATTGAGAAATGGATGAGATAGTCGTGATCCTTTAAAAGCTCAGTGAACCTTCTCTTATATTCCTCGGCGTTGATCGCGCTTGTCTTAGCAAGCTTACCGGTTCTTTTCGTGTAGGCGAATATATCCTTTGCACCATACTCACCATCGAGAGCGCATTCGTCGCCGAAGAGGAGAGTGTAAGGGATAACGTGAATGTGATATTTGGCAGCTTCATCCTTTTTGAGATCGAGGGATGATTCCGATGAGATAACAATTTTTTCCATGTGCAACATTATATGGATTATTCGCACTTTGAAAATAGGGAAAAATGCCGATGGCATCTAGTATAATTAACTACTTCCATTTGCTATAAAAACTATGTGGCAAAGAAAAATCCC
This sequence comes from uncultured Erysipelotrichaceae bacterium, assembly GCA_902800255.1. Lineage (GTDB taxonomy): Bacteria > Bacillota_I > Bacilli_A > RFN20 > CAG-826 > UBA4951. The sequence goes on from CADCDV010000020.1 coordinate 4,258, forward strand.
TTGCCATCAAGGAAAGGGATTAAGGTTAGTTATAACTTACTTCTTATCGAAGTATTCTTTGATTTGATCCTTTATCGCCATAAAAGCGTCTACAAGTTCCGGATCAAAGTGGGTTCCACTCTCTTCTTGGATAGTCGCAACGGCTTTTTCGAACGGCCAAGGTTCCTTATATGGTCGACGGCAAGTAAGGGCATCGAAGACGTCAGCAATGGCAACGATTCTGGCACATAAAGGCGTTTCCTCACCTTTAAGTCCGCGAGGATAACCGGTTCCGTCCCACCTCTCATGATGACCACCGGAAACCTGCCTAGCTGTCGTTAGGTATTCGGAAGAAACCCCAATGCCTTTGAGAGCGAGTTCGATGATCTTCTCACCTTCAAGAGTGTGTTCCTTCATGACTTCATATTCTTCTTGGGTAAGTTTGCCAGGCTTATTGAGAATGGCGTCAGGAATCTTGATCTTACCGACATCGTGGAGAGCGGCCGCAATCGCGAAGTCCTCAAGATATTCATCGGTAAGGATTTCGGTGTATTTGCCTTCTTTGACAAGCTCTTTGGCAATCATTGATGAATATTGAGATGTACGAGTCGTGTGGTCGGCTGTGCATTTGTCACGGGATTCGATGATTTCAGCAAGGGCAAAGACAACGCCTTTTTGGGTGGCGATGAGCTTAGCGGTTTGCTCTTCAATCTTGAGAATGCTTTCTGAAGCTAAATCCATCGTGCTATGGCTAAGCGAAGAGAGGTTAGAGATTTCATCCTTGCCCCTAAGTTTGACAAGGCCTTTTCTTGCTTTGCTTGTGAGCCACTTCTTTGGACCGATGGCTTCGTAAGCGCGGATTTCGGAATCGACGATCTTAAGAGGAACGATGAAGAAGTATCTGATGTTATGGATGAGGACGGCGCCGCCAATCAAGAAGACGAAAGCCTCAATGGCAAGAACCTTGACGGCATTGGAGAAGACCTGGACGTTAATCATCGAAGCGTCGATGTTCGCGACCGCGTAAGCCACCGTATTTCCAGCGCTATCTTTGATTGGGCAATAGTAACTGAAGAAGTTTCCGTGCTCGCCATTATGGATGACGTAAGTCTCAATCGCGTCATTCTTCATGAATTCTTCATATTCATCTCCGTGAGGGAGAGGCTTGCCAAGATAGTCCATGCCAAACTTGAGATCGAGGACGGTTGTGCCATCGGTCGTGAAGACATAGACATCCAAGACCTTTTCGTTTGACATCTTGATCGACTCTAAGCCGGCGAATGTGTTCGCGTATCCGTAAGCGCTTGGGTTCTGGTGGATTTCCTCGGAGTGGGCAATCCAAAGATTGACCTCATCCCCATCGACGACGTAGGTGACCGCGTTCGCATACTGCTTAGCGGAATCGCCAGCCTCATCGAACGCGTTGTTCTGATAGGAAATGCCAAGGACGCTCGCGACAGCCACGCCAAGAAGGGTATAGGCGATCGTCATGATGGCGATGATCTTGAAATCGAGGGAATGAATGGACGTCTCCTCAAAGAATTTGCGTTTCACCGGCTCATTCCATGGCTTCCTTAACATGAAGGTATTAGGGAAGAATTCGATTGCTTTCTCGTTCTTTGGGTAAAGAAGGAAGACGGCGAGGATGATGACCATCGTTATGGTCTTATCGAGCAGGTCCCATAGGGAGCTCGCACAATAACTCGCCCAGAACGGCGTCATTCCGAAGTTGTTATAGAGATCTGCGCAAAGGCTTGGGGTGATGACGTCGACATTCTGTCCATATAAGAAGTAGGTGACGACAGAACCGACTCCGCCACCGAGGAAGGAGAAAACAAGAACGGCGAGGATGTAACCCCACCATTTCCTGAACATGCCAGTCCTCATCATGAGGCCGGCGGCGATGGCGATGAATCCAGAGATGAAGGCGTAGTAAATCGAATCTCCATCAAAGATGCAGTTGAGGAGGTTTGTGCCCATGCCGACGATGAGACCTGGGAAGTAACCGTAGATGCAGCTGACGAGAATCGTGAAAATGCAATCGAGGTAAAGCATGATCCCGATGCCGTGTAAGGTCGAGCTCGCCAAATAGGACACACCAAAATTGAGTCCCAAACAGACAACTATGACTAACCACGTAAATGGCGAGGTTATAACTCGCGCCTTCCGAAAGATCGGATTATTAACTTTCATTAATTATATTATTTCACCTTTTTTAGAGATTTGCTGAGAATTTGCTTTAATTTGTAAAAATCCCCTGCAAATCCACTCTAAAGTTCGTTTGCAACCTCTAGTATCTAGCCCTTTTTTCAAAAAGTTGCTATTGTATAGGAGTTTGAGTACTTGAACAGGGAGTAACTATGTTAAACATTGAAAATCTTACCAAGACATACGGCGAGAAAAAGGCTGTTGACGATCTCAGCATCCACATCGCCCCAGGTGAAATATACGGCTTCATCGGCCATAACGGAGCGGGCAAGACCACCACTCTAAAAGCCTGCGCTGGCATCCTTCAGTTCGACAAAGGCGAAATCACCATTGACGGTGTTTCGATGAAGAATGATCCTATCGGCTGCAAAAAGAAGATGGCCTACATCCAAGATAACCCAGAACTCTATGACTACATGACCGGTCTTCAGTATCTTGATTTCGTGGCCGACATCTATGGTGTCTCAATCGAAGAAAGAAAAGCCAAGATCCATAAATACGCTTCGGCTTTCGAACTTGAGAAAGACCTTCCAGCCGTCATCTCTTCCTACTCACACGGCATGAAGCAGAAACTCGCCATCATCAGCGCTTGGATCCATAGCCCAAAGCTCATCATGATGGACGAGCCATTCGTCGGTCTTGACCCAAAGGCCGCCAAGCTCCTCAAAGACATGATGAGAGAGATCTGCGATGAAGGCGGAGCCATCTTCTTCAGCACCCACGTCCTTGAAGTTGCTGAGAAGCTTTGCGACAAAGTCGCCATCATCAAAAAAGGCCAGCTTATCCGTTCTGGCACCATGGAAGAAGTCAAAGGCGATGATTCCCTTGAGGACGTCTTCCTTGAGTTGGAGGGTGACAAACAATGATCAAAGCCCTGCTTAAAAAGCAGTTCCTTGAGCTCTTCTCCGTCTTTTTCCGTAGCAAAGACGGCAAGAGAGTTTCTGGAGGAAAAGCTACTTTATATATCGTCCTTTACGCCTTGCTCATCATCACGGTCGTTGGTTATTCGAGCATGTTTGCTCTCGGATTAGGTTTTACCTACTTCCAGAGTCCAGACACTGCCTGGGCCTACTTCGGCATGGGCGCGATCGCCGCG
>CADCDV010000021.1 GCA_902800255.1 uncultured Erysipelotrichaceae bacterium
CCACTGTTATGTATAAACAGCGCAAATACAAACATGATTACTGACCAGCTTATCATAGAAAGGTATGTTTCCATGAACACCACAAATGATTCCATAGCTGTAGATAGCACTTCTTCACTTCCCCATATAAGAGAGACTGGGGAGCGACCGTTCCTGCAAGCTATGGCAATGTCGACTTCAATGTCTGGACGGGTTTATTCAAATCCGCTTTGTTTGGGGATTGCTCAGTTGATACATGGGATGAAGGGCCTTTGTCCCTCGTCGCTAGAAACGCTATCCTCATTCAGAATTTCTGGCTCATGGCCATCCTTGCTTTCTTCATCTTGCTAGGATCAAAGCTTTTATCCCTCGTGCTTCATGGCTTTAAGAAAGCTAACTATTCGATGCTGATTCTTTTGGCCATCATCTTCTTAACGGCCTATGTCAATTACGTCTATTTCTGCATGAAGTTCCCATTCACTTCGACGATGCATTTCAGGTACGCTTCGATGTTCATGTTCCCTGTTTTCTATGTTCTTGCCGCAAAACCATCGCCAATCAAAAACGACGATGTTCCTTTGATGAGGCAATTAGAACCAATAGAACGATTTCTATAGAGGTTTTTAGGGGTCAATGTTAGGATTATTAACGCGTCGCAGGATTGGCGTAATGGCAGCCGCGTAAGACTTAGGATCTTATGGGGAAACCCGTGGGGGTTCGAGTCCCCCATCCTGCACCAATAGACGTTATAACCGCTTTTGGGCTTTGAACAAAAGTAATAAATAAGCAGCCGATTGTGGCTGCTTATTTTTTATTTCAAACCTTCATCGTCAGCGGTGACACCGGTTATGGAGAGGCCTTCTGCGGGGCTGGAAAGGCCATCGCGGATAAATATGGCTCAGAGGATCTCTATCATTTCGAGAATGACGGAAATGATGAAGACTCAAAGCCATCCTTGATTTAGTCAAATAGCTCAACTCGCCTTTGTTGGTAAAAGCCTGATGCACTTCCACATCAGGCTTTTTACTTTTTCGCCAAACAAAAAAGCCCAGCGAACTTAATCGCTGGGCTATTTCTAATCGTTAGTTATTGATTAGGCGGCTGGGGTGAAGATGAAGCTGTCGAGCATGAAGTTGGAATCAGAGACTTCAGCGCCGATGACTTTGAAGGTCATGGTGTTGTTAGCAGCAAGAGTGACGGTGCCAAGATCAAGGCTCTGGTTGGAAGTGGCATAAGCCCAAGCTTTGCCAGAAAGGTCAACGGCGACGTTATTGATCTTGATTTCAGCATCCTGGCTGAGATCGGTGATTTCGTGATCACGGCTGAAGTTTCTGCCAGTCATGGTCAAGTTGTAGTTGCCAGCGTTGGCAGCTGTGAAGGTGTAGGTTAAGGTTGTTCCAGTTGGGAGGATACGTACATAAGCGCCGCCGCTGCTGGAAGTCTTGTAGGATGGGACAGTCGCGCCATCGGTGTATTCAACAAGAGTTGATTCACTTTCGGCTTCGATAATAACCTCAGATGGGTTGGTGACGGTAACGGTGACTCTGGCTGGGAGCATGCCATCTTTGGAGATGGTGATGGTAGCAGTGCCTTTGGCAACGCCAGTGACAGCGCCGGTGTTTTCATCAACGGTGGCGATATCAGTGTTGGAAGAAGCATATTTGACACCGGTTTCGGTGCAGTTGATGTTCGCGGTTGCGCCAATAGCGACAGTCAATTTGTCAGCGCCTTCTGGGAGGGCGATCTTCTCTTTTGGTGCGGCTGGTTTGGACGTAATGGTCGTGGTTCCTTTGGCGTAGACGTAGAAGTTGTCGAGATATGGGCTATCTTCGACAAGATATTCGACCTCTAAGACGTTGTCGCCCTGGATCAAGTTGACATCACCGAAGGAAACTTCCTGGAAGGTGTAGTTGCCTTGAGCATCGTCTGAGGTATAGGTCTTGCCAGCTAAGTTAAGCTCGGTTCCATTGAGTTTGATTTTCCAAACGTCGGCTAAGTTGACGGTGTTGTTGCTGCCCATTGAGGAGGTAAGCTCAGCGGCAACAGCGGCGGTAGAGGTGAAGGTTAAGGTTTCCTTATCGCCGGTTCCCTGGTAGCCAATGCACTCGCCGCCATCAGCTTGGGATTTGCTGTAGACAGGGGTGTCGCCAGGACCACGGTTGCTTCTGGTGTAGGAGCCGTCGACGGAATAGTGATCAGCATCTTTCCAGTCGATCTTAGCGGTTGGGGCTGGTCTGGTGACCTCGATGGTGAAAGTGCCATCTTTGAAGCCTTCTTTCTTGGCAGTGATCTTAACTGAACCAAGGGCTTTGGCTTCGACTAAGCCGGTTGCGCTGACAGTGGCGATGGAATCATTTGCAGAGGACCAAGTGACGCCGTCTTTGTCAGCAGAAAGCTGAAGGGTAGTGCCAATGACCATAGTCTTGGCGTTTTCTGGTGAGCTGATTTTGATCTGCTCCATCTTGGAAGATGAGGCAGCAACACTGCTAGTGCCTGGGTTTCCGCTGTTATTGCCGGAAGTCTCGGTGCCACCATCACCCTGACATCCTGCTAAACCGACCATGAGGCCGAGAGCAGCAAGCGGAAGAATAAATTTCTTTTTCATTCTAGAAAAAGCTCCTTTCTTTATGCCTTTTTGGCATTTTTCCTCGTCGCTAAAACGTTGATAAAACTGTTCTTTTGAAGAGGATTTGACTTTATTATGTTCCACTAATTCCGTAAGGAAATCAACACTTCGGGGCAAATAAGTGCAATTTCGCTGAAATTATGTAAGCGCTACAAAAGACTATCTGGAGGACAAAACCATCTCTTTTGCGTACTCGAGCTGTTTTTCAGTCACGGTTCCGCCAGAGATGAGATAGGCGACTTGGTTGATCTTCTCTTCTAGAGAAAGCTCTTTGATGTGAGCGAAGGTCCTTTCGCCCTTCACCTCTTTCGAGATAAGGATGTGGTGGTCACTCAAAGATGCGACCTGTGGCATATGGGTGATGGATATGACTTGGCTTGAAAGAGAGATCTCTCTGATCTTCTTAGCAACGGCTTGAGCGGATTCGCCGCTGACGCCGGTATCGATTTCATCAAAAATGACGGTAGGGATTCTATTGGCTTTGATAAGCGTGGCTTTGAAAGCGAGCATGATTCTTGCCGCTTCACCGCCCGATATGACTTTACCAAGGCTCTTCATGCCTTCGCCGACGTTTGTCTCAATGAGGAAGTCGAGGGTGTCCATGCCATCCTCTTTGAGGATTGAGTCATCTTTGGCCTCGTTTTTAAGGAAATCGACTTTGAAAGTGGCGTGGAGACGGAGGTCATCCATATTCCTTTCAAGTTCTTTCTCGATTGATAAAGCGGTCTTTTTTCTCACAACTGTGAGCTCTTCGCCTTTGGCTTTGCATTTCTTGAAAGCCTCATCCATCTCTTTCTTTTTCTCTTCGAGGTTGAATTCGAAATCGCTCTTATCCCCGAGAGTGGTGGCGAGCTCATCTCTATAGGCAATGAGCTCAGGGATGCTCTTTTTGTATTTCCTCTCTAAAGAGGTGAGGTCGGAATCCCTTTGCTGAAGTTCATCGAGTCTATCTGGATCGTAATCGATATCCCTAAGTTCTTTCTTAAGGGTGTCGACCATATCGACGATCTCGTAATACTTCTCATCAAGGGAGGTTTGGGTCTCTTGGTATTGAGGCTGATATTTGACGAGTTTTCCAAGGAGTTGGTTTAGCTCATACATCTTGTCGAGGAAGTCGCTGTGGATGATTTCTTCGGCTTCCTGGGAAAGGGAATAGACTTTGTCGTAATTGGAAAGGAGAGAAATCTCAGATTGGATTTCCTCTTGCTCTCCCTCTTTGAGGGCCATGCCTTTCAGTTCTTTGTATTGGTATTCATAGAAGTCGCGATCTTCATCAATCTTGGCTTTCTTGGCAAGGAGGGCTTCATATTCTTTCTTCTTTGCTTTGTATTCGGAAAGGAGAAGTGAGTAGTCCTTTTTGTAGGAGGAGATGAGCTCACTAGAGAAACCATCAATGATGCCAAGGTAGTTTTCAGGGTTGAGGATCTTCTCAAAGTCGAACTGGCTATGGATATCAGCAAGGTACTTTGAGATTCTCAAAAGATCTTGAAGGGTGATGGACACTCCATTGACCTTGATCTTTGTTCCGGCTTTGCTGAGGATGCGGCTGACAACAATTTCACCATCGTTCTCAGGGATTTCGAGAGACATCAAAATCGCATTCAAATTTCGATTTTTCACAGCAAAAACCCCACGGATTGATGCGGAGTCTTCGCCTTGGCGGATTAATTCATTGGACGCTCTCGCTCCTAAAAGGAGGGAAAGGGAATCGATGACCAAACTCTTTCCAGCGCCCGTTTCGCCTGTGAGAACGGTAAAACCTTCTCCAAAGGAGACGTCTATATTCTCAATGATTGCAAGGTTTGTGATGGTTAAACGTTTCAGCATTAAGACAATTCTACTTGCCCTTTCTCTTAAAGAGAATGGTTTTGATTAACGTTTTTTGCCTTCTTTGAGTTTGTACTGAAGGAATCTCTGGTCGAAGTCGGTGACAAATCCTGAACGCATAGGGGCTTTGAGTTCGACGAAACCAACGAGTCCGGTTGGCTCAAGGATCTTATATGAGGTCTCGAATGCGTTGTGCTCAAAGGTCTGATCCCCAACGTCGATTTGGTTAGGGGAGCCGATGACGATCATCTTCGAATTGCTGCCTAAACGTGTGGCCAAAGTATGAAGTTCATCGAGAGTGAGGTTTTGGGCTTCGTCGACGATTAAGATGGCGTCACTGAAGGAGCGGCCTCTGATGAACTCTGGAGCGATTGGGACGATGTCGCTTGGGAGATTCTCATAGAGAGGCTTATTTTCATCGACGTATTTGCCATTTCTTTTTGGCTCACGGTATGGGGAAGCGGCATCTTGCTTCACGTTGGCCATGAGGTGGTTGTAGTTATCAAGGAGAGGTCCAAGGTATGGGCCGTATTTGTCTTCCTCGGTGCCTTTGAGATAGCCAAGGCGGTGTCCGATCTCGACTGGCTCCCTGACATAGTAGACGTTCTTGTATTTCTTCTTACTTCCTTTGGAACGGACAAGATGAAGAGCCGCTGCGAGAGCGGCGAAGGTCTTTCCGGTTCCGGCGTCTCCTTTGCAGAAGACGATCGGCATGAGATTAGGTTCGATATTTATGAGGCGTATCAGCTCTTTTTGTTCGGGGTTTTCTCTGAAATCAAATCCAAAAATGACGTAAGCTGAACTGTCCATTAAGTAATTCCTTTTATTTGATACGAAGATTTTAGCACGAAATCGTTTTTTGACGGAACAGGCTCGCTCAAAAATGAAGGCGCCTAAACCCCGTTCCCTGTCCTGTCGCTACTATGAAGCCAATGTTTCACCTCAAATGCATTAATAACCACAAACCAAAGAGGCGGTCTTTCTTTTTCTTTCCCCTCTAATAAAAGGTTTACTAGAAAATTAACGAGTAAAAATGTCGATTAATTATTGAATTCTAATAATACGTTTTGTTCTTTGTTCTTATGCAAGAAGGTCATTATGGCCTTAAGTATGCGGTCCCATTTTTCCGTAATGACGACCTGTGGCAGGGGTTTTGGAACTACACCAAAAACCTCAGAACCGCAGACCGATTTGACTGGGAGAACACCGAGGATTTGCTCAAGGAATATTTCAAAGAGGAGGATTTCGTCCTCGAGAGGATCCCTCGGCTCGTCTCTTTTTTGTCTAAAGTCGGAGAAAAGAGATTCCGTACGAAATTAGGCCCCAATCACAATCCGACAAAGGACTTCTGTGAGAAGTTCGCCGAAGTTCTTGAAAGCACATCTCTAAGCGAGAAGTTCCATTACCAGCTCGCTTACGAATATGTGGCGAACACCAAGATCCAACATGAATGGATAGGTTACATATTCTCGTATAAAGGCCCTTATAAGAAGACGGTGCTCAGGGCCTTTAGCGACGCTCTCCTCGATTATTATATTGAGGACCCATATGCCAAATATCCGGTTCCGAAAGAAGGGATGAACTTCAGAAAGCTATTCGTCCCTCTATATATGAAGATCGATCAGCCGGAGATTCTGCCGATTCCTCTCTACAAAGCCCTATTGAACTCAAAGAAGGTTAAGCCCATCAAGCGGTGGACCATCTTTGTGAGAAACAACCTCGATGTCGGAAGGACGGAAGAGGAGAAAAAGAAAGCGACCCATTTCCTCATCGACAACGCGATGAGGGTTGCAAGGTCAAGGGCGGTCTTGGACGTAGAGACCCGTAACGAGGCTCTGTTGTCCTTGCTCCTCACCAAAAACTCATCAGGAACGGAATACCAAGCAAGGCTCCTTTGGAAGGTTTTGAAGAATTGCCGCTACAAAGTGCAATACGTTTTCTTCAGGAACTTCATCGACAATGATCTTTTTGAGCAATATTACAAAAAACGGATGTTCAAAAAGAACATCAGCTTCCGTTTGTTCGTGAGAGCTTATGAAGGGGACGACAGGGTCTTTGACCGGCTTTCTCTTCTTGAACAGCTTATGGCTTATCCAAATCTAAGAGAAGACCAGAAAGAGATCGTTCTTGAGAAGGCTAAGCATCTCCTTTCCAAGCCTATCGATTGGGTTGATAGGCAAGACGAACTCTATTACGCGCTTAAAGTCGCATCGAGGGGAGATAGCGAATTTCTTAAGAGCGTTATCTTCGATCCAACACTAGAGAAAAGCAGTTTCTTATCGAGGAAACTTCGTACCTATTACCTGGTTAAACTTCACGTTCTTCGTTTCCGTGAAGCCTTCAAAAAGCATTGGCATTTCTTCTATCTCAAAATGATCTCAATGCGGATTGATCTGCTCGATTATTATCTCGATAGGGTTTAATGCTCAAACTGAAGCTGATAGAGCTTGAAGTAGTAGCCTCTCTTTTTAAGCAAGGACTGGTGATTGCCTTCTTCGATGATCTGGCCGTTCTGTAAGACGATGATGTTGTCGGCGTGTTGGATGGTCGAAAGCCTATGGGCAACGACGAGCATCGTTCCGATGTTCTTCATCTTTTCCAATGAGCTTTGAATCAGCATCTCTGTTTCTGTATCGATGTTAGCGGTGGCCTCATCAAGGATAAGGATCTGAGGTTTATGGAGGACGGTTCTCGCGAACGAGAGAAGTTGTCTTTGACCGCTAGAGAAGTTGGCGCCACCCTCAATGACATCCTCATCGTATCCCTTAGGGAGTTTCTCGATGAAGCTTGAGGCGTTCACGTATTCGCATGCTTCTTTGATTTCTTTGTCGTCAAAGGACTCATCTCTTAAAGAGACGTTGCTCTTAATCGTGCCAGAGAAGAGGAAAACATCCTGAAGCATCTGACCGACTGCTTTTCTAAGTGATTTGACCTTGATATGGGCGATATCAATATCGTGATTCACGGTGAAAGAAACATCCCTAAGAATCCAGTTGTCTTTCTCGTAAGCGAACCAAACATTTCTGAATTCAATCTTGCCTTTGAACGAGTCGATTTCGATCGCGTCTTCCGCATCAACGACCTCTGGTTTGACATCGAGGAGGTTGAAGAGTCTTTCACTAGATGTGAGTGCGCTTTGAATCTTGTTAAGCTCATCCGCAAGTTCCTGGATAGGTTTGAAGAAGCGGTTGAGGTAGAGGTAGAAGGCAACGATGAGACCAGGGGTGAAAGCCAAAGCGAAGCCAACACCGAACGTGGTGGCGATCGCTCCATAGTAGAGGAATGACATGAACGGCCTATAGAAGGTGAAGGCCACATTGATGCCATAGGCTGACTTTCTCAAATTCTCATTATCCTCGTCAAATTGGGCCTGTTTTTTCTTTTGCTGGTTGAAAATGCTGATGATTTTCATGCCTTGGAGGTTTTCGCTAAGGAAGGAATTGAGAATGGAAGTGTTCTTTCTCTCGGCCCTGTATTTGCTAGCGACAACCCCAACGAAGAAGAAGGAAACAACTCCAACGATGACGGCAAAGACAAGAAGGATGAGGGAAAGCTTCCAGCTTAAGGTGATCATGATGACGAAGACCGTGAGGACGGTCAGCATATTCATGACGAAACGGACAAGGACATCCGTGAAGAGGTTCGATACGGCAGCAGTGTAGTTTGCGACCCTTGTGACAAGAGAGCCAACAGGCATTTCGTTAAGCTGGTTCTGAGACATGTTCTCGATATGGGAGAAGACGTCCACCCTAAGTCTTTCGACGATGTTCTGTCCTGCTTTCTGGAGGAGAAGCGACATCAAGTAACTGATGATCTTGTTGACGAGGGCGATCGCGATGAAACCGATAGCCGCTCCGATGATGACGGAAAGGACGGCATTCTGGATATGCTCGGCATCAAGATAATCGACGAACCATTTCTCGATGATTGGAAGCAAAAGGTCTACGACAACACCAATGGTGACGACGAATAAGGAAAGAACGATTCTCCACATGTCGCCCTTTGCATAGGAAAGAGTTCTCTTTAAGAGGGTGAAGAAAGGAATCTTACGCTCACCATGAAGCATAGCTTTCTCAAACTCTTCTTCAGTCATTTGCGTTCCCTCCTTTCACTTCGGCCTCAAGTTGCTGGAGATAGACCATGTTCTGATAGGTCTGGCTCGTCTTCATGAGATTCTCATGCGTATCGAAAGCGTCCACCATGCCATCTTTCATGACGAGGATGCGGTCCATCTTTCTGACGGTGGAGACTCTTGAGGCAATAACAATAGTGGTTTGTCCCTTACGGAACTCGGCTACGTTATGGAGAATGTTCTCCTCGGTTTTCATATCAACCGCGGAAACAGTGTCGTCCATGATCATGATTGGGGCTTTTTTGTAATAGGCTCTCGCTAAAGAGATACGCTGCTTCTGACCACCGGAAAGAGTGATGCCTCTTTCACCAGAGACGGTTTCGTATTTGTTAGGGAAACTCTCTTCGATGCTCGCATCGATGTCGGCAAAATGAGCAGCCTCTTCAACTTTCTTCTGGTCAGCCGTTTCGCTAGAAAACGCGATGTTATTCGAAATGCTGTCGCTGAAAAGGAAATTGTCCTGCGGGGCATAGGCGATATTCTCCCTAAGGGAGACGATGTCCGCTTTCATGAGGTCAACGCCATCGATGAAAATATGTCCTTCTTCATAGTTGTATAGGCGGAGCAAGAGAGTGGCCAAAGAGCTCTTTCCTGATCCGATCTTGCCAACGACGCCAATGGTTTCACCTGGTTTGATGGTGAAGTTCACGTTCTTAAGAGCAGGCTCGGATTCGCTTCCATAGGTGAAGGTGAAATCCTTGAAGGAAATCTCTCCTTTGACGTTTTCGAATTTGATGGCGCCTTCAGGCGATTTGACGTCTTCCTCAGAATCAAGGAAGCGGGTGATACGTTTCAAAGATGTTTTGGCGCGGCTCATCATGGTGACGATTTGTCCTAAAGCGATGAGAGGCCAGATAAGCAAATCGAAATAGGAAATGAATTCGACGAGTTTGCCGACGGTGATGTTGATAGAGGTGCCAAAGATATTGATTGGGTTGCCATTATAGGCCTGGTAGATGAAGTAGCCACCGAAGCCAAGAGAAAGGCCGGCAGTGAGGTAGATGATGATATCAATAACGGCGCCTAAACCCGCTTCGATTTTGCCGAACTGATAATTAACGTCGCGGTTTTTGCGGGCGATTTTTGCAAAAGCGTGGATTTCTTTCTGCTCTTTGACGAAGGCTTTGATGACCCTGATTCCGGTGAAATTCTCATCGGCGAAGTCATAGAGTTTGTCATAGGCATTTTGCCTTTGGTCCCATTTCCTCGACATGAAGCTCTCAGAAAGGAAGCTCGTAATGGCAATGAGCGTAATCGGAATTGCAGCGACCAAAGTCAAAGTGAGGTCAACGCTGATCATGCGGATGATGACGATGATGGCGAGAAAGCTCGCGTCGATAAGCATGACAGTTCCCCATCCGAAATATTCGCCAATGGTTTCGATATCGGTCGTGAACCAACCCATGATGGCTCCGCTTTTGTTCTCGTGGTAGAAGGTGCTTGAAAGCCTCATCGACTTCTCGAACATGTCTCTTCTGAGTCCTGCTTCGATCTTCCTTGAGGCGTAGAAGATGAAAAGCCTCCAGGCGATTCTTCCAACGAGGATGATGAGCGCGCAAACGATGACCTTCCAAAGGATGGTCCAAAGCTCTTCTTGGGTGATGATGTCAATATCATCGACGATGACCTGAAGGAATTTTGGAACCTCGGTTTCGACGATGTCGACGATCATGAGGGCAATCGCGCCCATGATGAAAAAGAAGGCAAGCTGCTTGTAATACTTTTTGAGATACTTTCCTAAAAGCGTGGCTCTTTACCTCCTAACCAGGCTTAATCTTAATTCAATTTGTACGCCTACGCACGCGACACGAACATGAACATGGAAATTTGTCGCTTATTTAATGATGAAGAAGGCTCCCGTTGAATATATAATATTCTACGGTTAGAAAACCAACTATTGTCAGGGGAGGTCAAACAATGTTGGATAATGCGGTTCTATTTTCCCTAAGCGCGAACCAGGAATTGGCGCAAGATGTCGCCAAAATACTCGGAGTCACGCTCGGCGAAAGAATCATCAAGAAATTCCCTTCAGGGGAAACGATCGTTGAACCGGTCGACACTGTCAGAGGAAAGGATGTCTTCATCATCCAGTCCACCTGCCCGCCTGTTAATGAAAACTTAATGGAGGTCCTCATCTTCGTCGATGCCCTCCGTAGAGCCAGCGCTCACGAAATCAATCTCATCGTCCCTTATTTCGGATATGCGAGACAAGATAGAAAAGCCAAGCCACGTCAGCCAATCACTGCCGCCCTTGTCGCCCATCTTCTCACTACTGCCGGAGTTGACCGTGTCGTCACCGTCAACCTCCACGCCGCCCAAGAGCAAGGATTCTTCTCTTGCTTGGTCGACGACCTTACCGCCGTTCCTCTTCTTGGACGCGATGTCATGGCCAACTGCCATAACTGCGAAAACGTCACCGTCGTTTCCCCAGATCATGGTGGAGTCAACCGTGCCCGCGATCTCGCTGAGATGCTTGATTGCCCAATCGCCATCATCGATAAGAGAAGGAACAACAAACTTGAACCAGAAGTCATGAACATCATCGGTGAAGTCAAAGACAGAGACTGCATCATGATCGATGACATGATCGATACCTGCAGAAGCGCGATCGCCGGTGCAAGAGCCCTAAAGGCCAACGGCGCCAAGAGCGTCCGCATGATGGCCGTCCACGCCGTCCTTAGCGACCCATGTTACGACCTTCTTAAAGAAGACAACCCATTCGATTCCATCATCGTTTCCGATTCGATCCCTCTCCCGGAGAGATTCAAGGACCTTGGAATCTTCAGAGTCGTCACCTTGTCGACCGTCATTGCCGAGACCATCGACCGCATCGTCAATAACGTCCCGCTCAGTGGTGTCTATAGCGCAATCGGACACAAGGATTCCGCCAACAGCTAATTAGAGGTACAAACCCATGGATTATTCAAAGTACATTCGCGTCATTGAAGGATTCCCAACCAAGGAAATCTCCTTCAAGGACATCTCTCCTCTTCTTGCTAACCCAGACGCCTTCAGAAGCGCCATCAAAGAAATGGCCTCCTATGTGAAGGAGTGGGGGGCCGATGTCATCATCGGACCTGAATCCAGAGGCTTCATCTTCGGATGCCCAGTCGCTCTTGAGGCCAACGTTGGCTTCATCATGGCGAGAAAGCAGGGCAAGCTCCCAGGCAGCACCATCTCCAAAGAATTCACCCTCGAATATGGCAAGGCCGTCATCGAGCTCCCAGAGTTCCTCATCAAGCCAGGCATGAAAGTCGTCCTCATCGATGACCTTATCACAAAGGGAGTGGATGAACCGTACAGAATGTTCACATCGAGGGCTGAATACAGAATTCTTTTGCGTCAGGACAACGCCGATGAGAGACTCACAGAAAAAGCCTATAACGCAGGCTGCGCAAGCAGGGAGAGAAAGGATTTGTTACAGTCAAAACTTGAACAGAAAAACCAACTGAAGGCCGTTATCGAGTATGATTCTGTGATACCAGCAGATGCAAACGGATACCTTGAAAGTGTGGGCTCCACACCCATTAAGGGACGCACTCACCTACTTGACCTTTTGCTGCGCCCGAGCATAACCATTGAGGGTTTAAGTACTATAGCCCCACGCCTTAAAACAACCATTGAAGCCATCAAGAGCCGCAGAGAGGAGATAACAGAGAGCGTGGAGATAGAGCTGAAATACGCAGGCTACATAAGCCGTGAGAGCCAGATAGCAGAGAAACTGCATCGCTTGGAGAATATAAAAATCAAAGGCAAATTTGACTACAGCACCATAAACGCTATTAGTACAGAGGCGCGCCAAAAGTTGGCTAAAGCAGACCCAGAAACCATTGCACAAGCCGCCCGAATCCCTGGAATATCGCCGAGCGACATCAACATTCTGTTGGTTATGATGGGCAG
>CADCDV010000022.1 GCA_902800255.1 uncultured Erysipelotrichaceae bacterium
CATAGCGCTCGCCGCGCAGACCAGGACCTACACCGGCAAGGCGCTCGCCTTCACGGGCACGGTCACGAAGACCGAATCGACTGGTGGGGTTACGTATAAGTACTACTCTGATGCGGCCTGTACTAAGGAAGTGGCGGCGTCGAACGTCAAGGACGTCGGGACCTACTACGTGCGCGCCACGCTCGCCGCCGACGCCAACCACAAGGCCGCTGCGAGTAAGGTCGCCAAGCTCACGGTCGCCAAGGCGAAGAACTCGATTGCGGCCAAGGCCATCGCGCGCGCAGCCAAGCTCGTGACCGTCAAGAAGAAGGCCGTCGCTGTCACTGCGCCTCTCTCCGTCACCAAGGCGCAGGGCAAGGTCACTTACGCGAAGGTCTCCGGGAACGCGGGTCTCTCGATCAACAAGGCAACGGGGAAGGTCACCGTCAAGAAGGGGACCAAGAAGGGCGTCTACACCATCAAGGTGAAGGCCACCGCTGCCGGAGACGCCAACCATAAGGCCGGCTATAAGACCGTCGCCTGCACCGTTACCGTGAAGTAGCGCCCGCAGGGCAAGCCTGCCGGGTCGATGCCGCGCCCCCTCTCCCACATCGGGAGAGGGGGCGCTTTCGTGACTTCGTGAGCGCTCTAGCTGAAAGTCAGCCAAACTACTCAGCAGGTATCAAAGCATGAACCATTCCGGTCTCTTTCCTGCGCGTTTGCGGCCGGTGATTAGAATAATAATCACCTGCTGAGTAGTTCTCTGCGAGGGAGTCCATTGGCGGGCTACAAATGACCGATGACAAATGAGCTGTCCCCTTGTCACGGATTGCGGTACCTTAGTACATGACGTTGGAATTGCCAACGACAGGAGGAGCTCCATGATTAAGATTCTGCCCGTCATCTATCGTGAGGGAGGGTTTGCGACCCAGCCGTTCGCGTTCGGCGGCGAAGAGGGGCCAGCCGCCTTTGACGCCACAGTTCGTTACCGTTCCGGGCTGCAGAACTACCTTATCGACACGGGGAAGGAGGTCATCCTCGTGGACACGGGCCTGCCTGCAGGCACTCCCGAGGAGAGCCCTGACGAGACGACGCCCATCTATACCGGACACGACGTGATGTCCTACATGGACGCGCTCGCCGCGCTCGGCTATGCGCCCAATCAGGTGTCGAAGATTCTGCTCACGCACAAGCACGCCGACCATTCCGGTGAGCTGGCAAGTTTCCCCGATGCCGAGGTGTACGTAAACGAGCACGAATTGGATGCAGCTGAGCTGCAGGGGTTGGCGAATCTTGTGCCGGTGACCTTCACCGACGGCCCGTACAAGAACTTCCCCGAGAGCCAAGAGGTTGCCGATGGCGTGTGGTTCATTCGCGCCGAGGGTCACACCAAGGGTAATGCCATCGTTATCGTGGAGGATGCGGAGGAGGGGCTCTTCTACCTGATTCACGGTGACGTGACCTACGTTGACGAGGCACTCTACGCGAACAAGCTGTCGGTGGTGTTCGAGGACCTCGGCAAGGCACGGGAGACCATGGATCGGGTGCGCGAGTTCGTGAGCGCCAACCCAACCGGCGACCTTCACTTAGGCCACACCAGGGGCGCTGCTCTTGGCGACAGCGTTTGCAACATCCTCGCCAAAGCCGGATACGACGTTACCCGTGAGTACTACCTCAACAACTGCGGCAACCAAGTCGAACACCTTGGTCACTCCGTGAGAGCCCGTTACCACGAACTCTTCGGTGAGCCTCTTGACCTTGGGGATGACGACTATCATGGCGTCGACCTCATCAAGATCGCCGAAGGCATCAAAGAGCAATATGGCGACAAGTGGTTAAAGGACACCAAAGAATCCCATGACTTCTTCATCGAGCACGGCATCGAAGTCGAGCTCGGAAAGATCATGAAGGATCTTAGCGACTTCGGAGTCCACTTCGACAAGATCAGCAAAGAATCCGATATCCGCGCTGGATCAACCATCGCTGACACAATCGCTTTCCTTAAGGAAAAAGGTTATGTCTATGAAAGCGAAGGAGCCACCTATCTTAGAACCAGCGACTTCTTAGACGACAAAGACCGTCCAATCATCAAGAAAGATGGTTGCTACACTTACTTCTTACCAGACGTTTGCTACCACTACGAGAAGATGAACCGTGGTTTCGACCAGCTCATCGTCATGCTTGGTGCCGACCACTTTGGTTACATTAACCGTATGAAGAGCGCACTCATGATGAAAGGCTATTCGCCAGATGCCTATGAAGCCGACATCTACCAGATCGTCCGCGTCTACAAAGACGGGGAAGAGGTCAAGATGTCCAAGCGTACTGGCAAAGCCATCACCCACAGGGAACTCGTTGCCGAAGTCGGCAAGGACGCCGTCAGATATTTCTTCGCTGAAAGAAATGGTGATACCCACCTCGACTTCGATCTTAATTTGGCTACTAGCCACAGCAAAGACAACCCAGTCTACTATGCCCAATACGCCCATGCGCGCTGCACTTCCCTTCTTGAAATGGGAAAAGACATGGTTGACGATTCCATCACTCCAGTCTTGGCAAGTGCCAAAGAAGGTGATATTTTGAAGCAACTCGCCCAATTTCCGAGTATGATAGAGGCTGCGGCGAATGCGAGAGCGCCTTACAAGGTTGCCAACTACATTCAGAAATTAGCCCAGCTGATTCATGAATACTATGCCGCGACGAAAATCATCGATCGCGAAGACAAGGTGAGCACCGCTTCGAGATTATCCCTCATCAAAGCTTGCCGCATTGTCATAAGAAATGCCCTAGCTCTCTTGGGTGTCAGTGCCCCTGATAAAATGTAATAAGGAGAAACAAAGATGAAGAAAAACAAAAGCATGCGCGATTGCGCCTATGACGAATTAACTACCGCCTCCCGTTCACTTCCATTTGCCGAGCTCTATGCTCTTGTCGCCAATGACCTTGAGATGACCGAGGAAGAGAAAGCCGCCCATATCGGCGCCTTATATACCGACCTCACCCTTGATGGCCGTTTTGTTACCCTTGATGGCAACGTCTGGGATCTCCGTTCCCGCCACACTTATGACAAGGTCCACATCTCCGCTGCTGATCTTTATGATCAGGCTGAGGCTGAGGAAGCCGCTATCGATCCAGAAGAGACCGATGAGGAAGAACTCGCCGAAGAGAGAACCGAAGAGGGCGAAGAAGGCGAAGGAAATGAGGAAGAAGAAAGCAATGGCGCTTCCGCTTCCCTTGAATCCTTTGGCATCAACGAATAACCTTTTATCCGACAAAAACAGCTGGTCCAGAAATTGGTCCAGCTTTTTTCATTTTTTCTCTAGTAGAAAATTTGAGAAGAGTGTAAACTTTTTTTGGAGGTAATACATAGCATGAATGACTTCATCAAAGCGATGGAGAAGCTCCCTTTTATTGTTAAGCTTATCCTTTGTCTTCCTTTCTTAGACCTCATCTGGTCTATCTGGAAACTCCTCAAAGGTATCAAGTCTGGCAATATCGTCATGATCATCCTCGGCATCCTCTGCATCATCCCAGGTGCTGCGATCATGTGGCTTCTTGACATCATTTGCGTCCTCATCAGTGGCCGCCCATTCTGGTTCAAAGACTAGTCACCAAAAGGAATTAAGCCTCCCTCGTGGAGGCTTTTTTCATGTCCAGAGGAGTATAATGTTTGGTATGTGGGAAAAAGAAATCGAAGAAATGAAAAAAGCCGCTCTCTTAGCGGAAAAGAAAATCCTTGAGGTCTATCATTCCTCATTCAAGGTCGAGACCAAATCCGATGATTCGCCAGTCACCGAAGCCGATAAGGCCGCTGACAAAATAATCAAAGATTATCTCGCAGAGAAATTCCCTGATTACGCCTTCCTCACCGAAGAAAGCGTCGATACCAAAGAAAGGCTCAAAAAGGACTTCGTCTTCATCATCGATCCAGTCGATGGGACAGTGGAGTTCGTCAACAAGACCGGCGGTTTCAGCACGAACATCGCCTTATGCTACAAACATGAAATTGTGGCAGGGGTCATTAACATCCCTCTAGAGAAAACGACATATTTCGCCATCAGAGGCGGTGGCGCCTGGAAAGAAGAACGAGACAAAAATCCACTTCGCATCCATGTCTCGGATAGAGTCGGAAAGAACCTCCGCGCCCTCATTTCCATCAGCCATCTTATTGATAAAGAAAAAGAACAAATCGCAAGACATAAGGAGTGCTTCGAATCGGTCACGCCATGCGGTGCCGCAACCAAGTTCTGCCGCATCGCGGAAGGGGCAGCGGATGTCGCTGTCCGCTATAGCGTCGGCACCAAAGAATGGGATACGGCAGCAGGGGAGATTCTCCTTGAAGAAGCCGGTGGCTATTTCACCAATCTTCACCTTGAGAAATACACCCATAACAGGGAAGACGTCTATAACCGCGATGGTTATGTAGTCGTCAACGACATGAGGAACGCTCTTTTATAAAATAAGCGCGTTTTGCAAAGGATTTTATGAAAAAAAGCTGGGTTTTCCAGCTTTTTATTTTTCTTCGTCGAGCTTTTTGTATTGCTCTTCTTTGCGTTTGAGATATGGATCAAGGACATCAAGCGGAGCACTCATCGCGCCTTCGCATCTGATGACGCCTGGGACCTCTTCAACGAGGATGGTCTCAATGCCTTGGGAGATATCCGCATCGGCATAGGCACAACCTTCGCATGCGCCAACCATGTTGACGTAGACGACTCCGTCTTTGAAGCCAACGTACTCAACGTTGCCTCCTTCCCTTTGAAGGAATGGGCGGATTTTGCCTAGGACTGTTTCAATTTGCTTGTCGATCTCTTCCATAACGCACCGAATATTGTAGCCACTTTTTCTTTATGTACAAGCAAAGTGGTAAGACGGCTTCAAGATAATCCGTTATAATAACGAAGTTATGAAACTCGCTCTTTGTTACGTGAACATTCTTAGAGCCCTTAAGACCCTTGATCTTGAGGGAGTGGAAGTGACTTCTGATGGCCTTACGAAGATCCTCAAAGGCATCATCGATTTTGAGACCATCAAGTACGTCAATTCGAGCGCTTTCGGCTATTTCCCTTCCTACACGGGAAGAAGAACGAAAGGACGTATCAACCACCTTATGGGGAATGGCTATCTTGAAACCAAGGATTCTTTCCTTTCCTTAACCTCAAAATGCGATGAGCTTAATCTTCGCCCTCTTGAGAAGAAAGACTTCAAGATGCCAGAGAGCAAAAACATCAGATTCAAGACGGAGGATAGATAAACATGAAGAAAATGACAGATAAGAAATTCGAAGAATGGCCATTCCAAGTGCCTAACTTCGATAACGTATGCGCCCGCCTCAAAGGCTTCGCTGAATTATTCGAAAAAGCCCCAACCAAAGAAGAAGCGTTAAAGCTTTGGAAGAAATACACCCGTCTCCTTGAGAGTGTCGAAGACAAAATCACCCATGTCTCCGTCCTTTTCAGCCTTGAGACCACCAACAAGAAATATGAGAAGGCCATGAAGAAGATCAACAACTCCATGCCTATCCTTGAGCTTGAGACCCAGAAGTTCTCCAAAGCCTATCTCGCCTCCCCACATCTTGAATATCTTGAGAGCAAATTAGGAAAGCTCCTCACCAAGATGTATCAGTACGAGGTCAAGAAGAGTGACGAATCAGTCGTCTCTCTCAAACAAGAAGAATCCGAGCTCGTCATGAAATACCAGGCTGTTACTGCCGGAATCTCCTTCGAGTTCCGTGGCGAGAAATACAACATGCCTCAGATGGGCAAATTCCTCCAGGACCTTGACCGTGAGACCAGAAAAGAAGCTGCGGAGGTTTACTATAACGGACTTAATGCCAAGAAAGACGAACTCGAGGATATCTTTGATAAGCTCGTCAAAGTCCGTACCGAGATGGCCAAGAAACTTGGCTACAAATCCTACACCGAACTTGGCTACATCATGATGGACCGTTATGACTATACCCCAGAGATGGTGGCCGCATATCGCGAGCAGATCCACGAAGTCGTGACTCCTCTTGCCGCCAAGATCGTTAGAAAACAGATCGCCCGCTTAGGAATCAGGAACCCAGAGATCTATGATCTCAATCTCATGTTCCCTAACGGCAACCCAACTCCAAAAGGAACCACCGAAGATAAGGTCAACGCTGCCATCAAGATGTATGACCAGATGTCCGAAGACACCTCCAAATACTTCCGTTACATGAACGACCATAACCTCCTCTTCCTCGATGCCAAACCTGGCAAGCAAAGCGGTGGTTATATGACTTACTTCCCGGTTCAGAGAACTCCAATCATCTTCTCGAACTTCAATGGCACCTCAGGTGACGTCGATGTCCTTACCCATGAGTTCGGACATTCCTTCCAGGCTTTCGAGTCTGCCGACATCAAGGTTCCAGCCTATCGTTCTCCAACTGCTGAGAGCTGCGAAATCCACTCCATGTCGATGGAATTCTTCGCTGAGCCATACATGGATCTCTTCTTTGATGAACCGGACAAATACCGTTACGTTCATCTTGCCGATTCGATTTGTTTCCTCCCATATGGCGTCTCCGTCGATGAGTTCCAGCATTGGGTCTACGCTCACCCAGAGGCCACGCCAGCGGAAAGAGATGAGCAGTGGCACAAGATCGAAGAGAAATACACCCCGTGGAAGGTTGAGGCGGAAAGGAACTGCGAGTACCTTTACACCGGTCATCGTTGGCTCACCCAGCTCCATATCTTCGAGATGCCGTTCTATTACATCGACTACACGCTCGCACAGGTATGCGCGTTTATGTTCTTCAATAAGGACAGACGTTCACACGAAAACGCGTGGAAGAAGTACATCAAACTCTGCAAGCTCGGTGGCAAATACACCTTCTGCGAGCTCGTGAAGAAGGTCGGACTTGAGGTTCCATTCGACGATGGAGTCTTAGCCAAAACGATCAAGCCTCTTGAGAAAGTCCTCCGCGACTATCACCCAGAAAACTTCTAGGAAAACACCCTCTGAAAATGAGGGTTTTTTCTTACAAAAACGCACCAAAAATCCGCACTTTATGAAAGTGTTTTCAGGTTTTCAAGAATATATCAGTATTTAATTAGCGACATTCTAATTGAAAAGAAATTTTGGCAAATATAAATACAAGTATTTAATTCTCGAATTCTTGTTTGATTTCCCTCAGAAAGAAACGGTCACGAAAATATGCCGATTTTTCGAGAATGTAACCGTTTTCATGAAAATAAATGATATGATTCTGTAGTTTTTTCATTTAGGGTGGTTTATATTCAATGTGTCGAATCGCTAAATCGACATTTCGTATAATTGCCCTAATTGGTGGGAAAGTCTCTACGTTGGACCGTATAATCCAACACTACCAATTCGAACAATTATCGAATCCATTTAGGAGAAAAAGAAACATGAAAAAACAAATCTTAGCACTCACCGCCATGCTCGCCATCGCTGGTCTTTCCAGCTGCGGCCCAGCCACCGAGAAGATGAAAGTCGGTCTTTTAACTCTTCACGGAACCGAATCCACCTATGACAAGAACTTCATCGACGCTTTCAACAAAGCTTGCGATGCCAAAGGCGTTGAGCCACTCCTCCAGTCTGGTGTTGGCGAAGATGCTACCTGCACCACTGCCGCTGACAAGATGGTCCAGGAAGGCGCTAAGTTAGTCTTTGCCGATTCCTTCGGCCACGAAGATCCATTAATGGAATCTGCNNNCAGGCTGCCATCAAGAACATTCCAAACTTCCACAATGCTTTCGCTTCCATCTACGAAGGCCGTTACCTCGCTGGCGTTGCCGCTGGCTTGAAGCTCCAGTCCATGATCGCCGCCAAAGCTGACACCTCCAAGAAGATCGGCTACGTTGGCGCCTTCACCTATGCCGAAGTCGTCTCCGGCCTCACCTCCTGGTACCTTGGTGTCAAGTCCATCGTTTCCGATGTCACCATGGACGTCAAGTTCACCGGTTCCTGGTATGACGAAGACAAAGAGAGAGACACCGCCAACGCCCTTATCGATGGTGGCTGCTCCATCATCTCCCAGCACGCCGACTCCATGGGTGCTCCAAATGCTTGCGATGCCAAAGGCGTTCCAAACATCACCTATAACGGCGCTACCAACAAAGACACCTACGTCATCTCCAGCAGAATCAACTGGCAGCCATACTTCGAACACTGCATCGACGCCGTTAAAGAAGGCAAGCCAATCGAGACCAACTACACCGGTTCCCTCAAAGATGGTTCCGTCGAAATCGGCAAGATCGGCCCAGCCGCTGCTGAAGGCACCGAAGCCAAGATCGCCGAAGTGAAAGCCGCTCTCGAAGCTGGCACCACCAAAGTCTTCGACACCTCCACCTTCACCCTCAACACCGCCAATGCCGCCCTTGAAGAAGGCAAGAAGCTCGACCTCGATGCTGATGGCCACCTCAAGAGCTACACCGTCAACGGCAGCAACGTCATCAAGACCGAAGGCAGCAAGTCCTACTTCGCCGAGAGCGATATCCAGTCCGCTCCTTACTTCGATCTCAACATCGATGGCATCACCTACCTCAACGTTGAGTACGGCGACTAATCGTTATTAACGTTTGTTACATATCGGTTAACATTTCCCAAGGGCCTTAAAAGCCCTTGGGAATTTCTCGTTTTTGAGGCATAATATTCCTATGGAAAACATTGTTCAGCAAGATATCAGCATAAGATTCGAAAACATCACGAAAACGTTCGGCTCAGTCATCGCCAATGAGAAGATCACCTTTGATGTTTACAAAGGCGAAATCCTTTCCCTTTTAGGTGAGAACGGCAGTGGCAAGACCACCCTTATGAACATGCTTTCCGGCATTTACTTCCCTGATGAGGGACAAATCTATATCAATGGCAAAAAGGTTACCATCGCTTCTCCGATGGATGCCTTCAAGTATAAAATCGGCATGGTCCATCAGCACTTCAAGCTCATCGACGTATTCACTTGCCTTGAGAATATCGTCCTTGGAATTGCCGACAAAGAAAAAGCCAACAAGAACAATGCCAGAAAAGCCGTCAAAGATCTTTGCGACCGTTACGGCTTCGAAATCAATCTCGACAAGAAAGTCTATGATCTTTCCGTTTCTGAGAAACAGACCCTCGAGATTCTTAAAACCCTTTACCGTGAAGCGGAGATCCTCATCCTCGATGAGCCAACCGCGGTTTTGACCCCAATCGAAATCAGAAAGCTTTTCTCCGTTCTTTCCAATATGAGAAAAGACGGCAAGACAATCATTATCATCACCCATAAGCTCAATGAGGTTATGGAGATTTCGGACAGGGTCGCCGTCCTCCGCAAAGGACAATACATCGACACCGTCAAAACCAGTCAGACAAGCGAAGCCCAACTCACGGAAATGA